>JAIYAB010000440.1 GCA_027489275.1 Hyphomicrobiales bacterium | reverse complement strand
GAGCCCGTTGAACCCGCCGCCCGGCTGCCGCTTCCAGACGCGCTGCCCGGTGGCGATCGCGCGCTGCCGCACCGACGATCCGCCGCTCGCCCCGCTCACGCCCGGCGCGCCCGCCGTCGCCTGCTGGCGGGCGGCCGAGGTTCCGGCGCTGCTGCCGCACGCGCTGGCGCTCGCCGCGCGCGAGACGGCCTGACCATCACCACGACAAGCCAAGAGAGCATCAGGGGAGCGACGCCATGAAAGTCGGCATCATCGGAGCAAGCTTCGCCAAGGCGGCGTATCTGCCGGCGCTGCGGCACGTGGAGGGCGCGGAGGTGGTCGCCATCGCCAGCGCCCGGCTGTCGAGCGCCCAGGCCGCCGCGGCGGCCTTCGGCGTGCCGCATGCCTATGACGACTGGCGACACATGCTCAACAGCCACCATCTCGACCTCGTCTGCATCGCGACGCCCACCGTCACCCACGCCGAGATGACCATCGCCGCGCTCGACGCCGGCGCGCACGTGCTGTGCGAGAAGCCGACGGCTATGAACGCGGCCGAGGCGAAGGCCATGCTCGACAAGGCCGAGGCGCTGGGCCGGGTCCACATGATCGACCACGAGCTGCGCTTCAATCCGAACCGCCGCAAGGTGAAGGCGCTGATCGACGGCGGCGCCATCGGCACGGTGCGCCACGTCGCCGTGTCCAACATCGTCTCTGCCTACGGCGATCCCGCCTCGCGCGCCAAGGGCGACTGGTGGTCGCTGGCGAGCCAGGGCGGCGGCCGCCTCGGCGCCAACGGCTCGCACCAGGTGGACCTGTTGCGCTGGTGGTTCGGCGAGGTGGCTGCGGTGGACGGCATCGTGCGCACCATGGTCCCCGACCGCCTCGACAAGACGACCGGCGAGCCCTGGACCGCGGATGCCGACGACTTCACGTCCTTCAACCTCGAGATGGCCTCCGGCCCCCTCGTCCAGGTGGTGATCAGCGCGGTGGCCCGCCATTCGCTGGACAACACGACGCAGATCTTCGGCAGCGAAGGCACCATCATGCTGCACAACACCGGCGAGAAGCTGCTCTTCGCCAAGGCCGGCGAGAGCTTCCAGGAGGTGCAGGTCGAGGACCCCAACGCGTCCCTTCCCGGCCTCAACCCCGGCATCTGGAACGTCTCGGTGGTGGGCGTGATGCGCGAGCTTGCCGCCGCCATCCGCGAGAAGCGCCAGCCCCACGAGGGCGCGACCTTCTGGGACGGCTGGCGCAACCAGCTCGTCCTCGACGCCGTGGTCGAATCGAGCCGCGAGCGGCGCTGGGTCGCGCTCGGCTGACGCGGGCCCGGCGTGGGTAGTGCGTTATAGGATCAAAATCCTTGACATGCGAAAATATGCATGTCAGGGTCACGACGTTCCGCATCGGCGGGGCGTCGCGCCCATCCCGGCAGGAGGGGCAGGCGGCCCGCGGGGCTCCGGCCGACCGTCCGGTCGGGGGATGCGGAGGCGGTGGCCCCGCGCGTCCGTGAAGACGGACCGGATGCCGGGGCGGCCCTGCCGGAGAGCTGGCCTGTTCCTCGGGTAGGCTCCGGCGGCCCTGCACACGGCGTGCGCGGATCGGCGGCGGCAAACGTCGCCCGGATCCCCCCGCTAACATCCCCGATCATCCCGGGGACGCCTTGCCCAAGCCGATCCGCGCATCTCCCCACGGAACCGCGACGGAAAAACCAGAGCTCCTTGCAAACGGCCCCGCCGAACCGGCGCCGGGCCTCGTTCGCCTGCGTGTCGTCCTGCGGTGAAGCAGCCGCGCCGCGGGTCAGCCGGTCTTGCCGAACTCGTCCATGATCGCGGCGGCGTACTTGATGCCCTTGATGTAGCTGTCGATGGAGATGTTCTCGTCTGGCGCGTGCAGGTTCGCGCCCGGATTGGCGAAGCCGGTCAGCACGCAGGGGATCCAGACGTGGCGCAGGATCGTGCCCTCGGCGGACACCCCGTTCACGATCGGCACCTCGCCATACACCTTCGTCGCGGCGGCGATGACGGCCTGGGCCATGCTCTCGCGCACCGAGATCTTGTAGGGCGGCTCGGCGTTCATGCGGTACTGCACCTCGAGGTGGCCGAAGCCGTGCTTCACGAGGTGGGCCTTCAGCCGCGCGATGGCCTTGTCGGGCTGGATGTTGGGGATGAGGCGGAAGTCCAGCTTCACCCGCGCCTCGTTGGGCACGATGGTCTTCATGCCCGGGCCTGTGTAGCCCGCCACGAGGCCCTGGATGTTGGCGGTCGGCTCGTAGGTGCGGGCGCGGATCGCCTCAACCCCGTCGCGGCCGAGCGCGAACTCCTTGATGCCCCACTCGTCGCGCATGTCCTGCAGGTTCACGCGCGCGGCCTTGTCGAGGAGCTCCTGCTCGTCGTCGGCGTCGAGCTCGTAGAGGCCTTCGTACCAGCCCTCGATCAGGATGCGGCGGTTCTCGTCCATGATCGTGTTGAGGGCGCGCACGATGTCCCAGGCAGGGCTCGGCAGCAGCGGGAAATTCAGCGAGTGCACGTCCGACTTCGCGCCCCGCGCGATGAGCTCGACGAACAGCACCGACTTCAGGCCGAGGTCGATGTCGGGCAGCAGCGTCGAGGTATCGACCGAGCCGTCGAGGCAGTGCATGCCGTCGGCCTCGAGCAGGTGCTTGTTCTTCTCCACCCACGGGCCGAGGTGGAGCGAGCCGATCTCCTCCTCGCCCTCGATGATGAACTTGAGGTTCACCGGCAGTTCGCCGCGCACGGCCATGAAGGCCTTGGCGGCCTTGTTGAAGGCCAGCACGCCCGACTTGTTGTCCGTCGCGCCGCGGCCGTACAGCACGCCGTCGACGATGGCGGCCGACCACGGTCCCCCGTGCGACCACGCCTCGATGGGCTCGGGCGGCTGCACGTCGTAGTGCGAGTAGCACAGCATCGTCTTCGTCGAGCGCGGGGTGGTCATGTGGCCGACGATGATCGGCGGGCCGCCGTCGAGCGCATGCTTGTGCGCGTCGAGGCCATCGCGCTTCATCTGCCGCAGCACGAGGTCGCAGCACTCCTCGAGGCCCACCTTCTGCGCCGAGATGCTGGGCTGGCGCACCATCTCCTGCAGGTCCGCGATTGCCTCGCCTGCGTGGGCGTCGATCCAGTCGTAGATGTCCTGCATGGGGTCTTGCGGCATGGTCTCAGCCCGTTGTCTGCAGGCGCGGGTCGAGGAAGTCCCTCAGCCAGTCGCCCAGGATGTTGAAGGACAGCACGGTCGCCATGATGGCGACGCCGGGGAAGATGGCGAGCCACCAGCGCCCGGCCAGCAGCTGCTCGCGGCTCTCGGCCAGCATCCCGCCCCAGGTCGGCACGGTCGGCGGCACGCCGAGGCCGAGGAAGGAGAGCGCCGCCTCCGACAGGATCACGCTCGCCACGTTGAACGAGGCGATCACGGTCAGCGGCGCCAGGATGTTGGGCAGGATCGTCTGGAACAGGATGGTCGACGTGCGCGCGCCCAGCGCCTTCGCCGCGTCGACATACTCCTTCTCGCGCTGCGCGATGGTCTGCCCGCGGGCGATGCGGGCATAGGTCACCCATTGGCCGATGCCCAGGATGATGATGAGGTTCCAGACCCCGGGGCCCAGCACGATCAGGAACATGATCGCCAGCAGGATGAAGGGAAAGGCGAGCTGGATATCCGCTATTCGCATGATGATGTCGTCGATCCAGCCGCCGAAATAGCCGGCGACGAGGCCCAGCACGGTGCCCAGGATGCCGCCGATCACGACCGCGGCGAGGCCCACCACGACGGAGATCCGCGCCCCGTAGATCAGCCGCGAGAGCACGTCGCGGCCCAGCGCGTCGGTGCCCAGCACGTAGTCGACCTTGCCCTGCCGATCGACCGCCATGGGCGGCTTGAGGCGCGCCATGATCGCCTGCCGGTTCGGGTCGCGCGGGGCCACCGAGGGGCCGATGGCGGCGGCGAGGCCGACGACGGCGAGGATCAGCAGCGCCACCAGCGGCCAGCGGGCGCGCACGAGGCTGCGCCAGGCGCGGCGCAGCGTGCGCCGCCAGTCGTCGAGGGGAACGGCGTCCTGCGGCTGCCCCGCGGTCATCGGCTCGCTCGTCGCGGTCATGGCGTGCGCCTCAGGTCAGCCGGATGCGCGGGTCGAGGCGCGCATAGATGAGATCGACGATCAGGTTGAGCGTCACGAATGTCACCGCGAAGACCACGACCGCGGCCTGCACGAGGGGAATGTCGCGCTGGTTGATCGCGTTGAACACCAGTCGCCCGAGCCCGGGCCACGAGAAGATCGTTTCCACCACCACGACGCCCGACAGCATGAAGCCGAATTCGAGGCCGATCATGGTCACCACCGGCAGCCACGCGTTGCGCAGCGCGTGGCCGACGACCACCTCCCGCTCGGCGAGGCCCTGGGCGCGGGCGGGGCGGATGAAGTCCTGCCCCAACACCTCCAGCATGGAGGAGCGCACCAGCCGGGCGTTGCGGGAGATGGAGAAGAACGCCACCGTGAGCGCCGGCATCAGCACGTAGGTGGCGGCGGCGGGGATGTTGCCGAAGGCCTTGCCGAAGTCGCCCGCCAGCAGCGGCTCCAGCACGGGCACGTGGCCCGATATGGGCAGCCAGCCGAGCCCCAGCCCGATGAACAGGATCATCATGATGCCGAGCCAGAAGCTCGGCATGGATTGCCCGAACATCGCGAGCGTCATGATGCCGCCGTCGATGGCCGTTCCTCGCTTGAGAGCGGCGAGGATGCCCAGCGGCACGGAGATCACGATGGCGAGGATGATCGCGACGATCGTCAGTTCGAGGGTCGCGGGAAAGTGCAGCGCGATCACGTCGAGCGCGGGCGTCTTGTAGGTCAGCGAGTTGCCGAGGTCGCCCTGCACGAGGCCGGCGGCGAAGCTCAGATACTGCTCGGGCAGGGGCCGGTCGAAGCCCAGCTTGGCCCGCGTCTCGGCGATTTCCTCGGCCGTCGCCCGCTCGCTGACGAACAGGTAGGTGGGATCGCCGCCCATGTGCAGGGCGACGAAGCTGATCACGGTCACCCCGACGATTACGAACACGCTCTGGAGCAGTCGCCGGGCGACGTAGGTCCACATTCAGGTCACCTGGAGGGTCGATGGCGGCGCGGGCGGCCGGACGTCCGTCGCCTGCCCGGCGCGGGCGGGAACGGCGGTCGGCGCGAGCGCCGAAGGGGGCGCGCGCCCGTCCGCCCTCCGCGGGAGGGAGGCAGGCGCGCGCCGCGTCGTCACTTCAGCTTGGCTTCGTTGATGTAGATCTTCTCGTCGCGACGGGCGTTCCAGTCGACGCGGTTCGAGACGCCGTAGAAGTCCGGCTGGAAGTACATCAGCAGCCACGGTCCGCGCTCGTAGAAGATCTTGAGCATCCGGTTGATGGTGGCGCGCTGCTCGGCCTCCGGACGCTTCTGGGAGAGTTCCGCCCAGCCGCTGAAGAACTCGGGATCTTCCCAGTTCGTGTAGTTCGTGCCGGCGGTCGGGGTCGACAGGTCGGCCATGTCGTAGAGCGCGTTCCAGGTGCCGCCGCCCGTTCCGAGCAGGAACATCGGGCCGGCTTCCTTCTTGCGGATCAGCGGCACGTAGACCGAGGCCCACTCCATCAGCTGCACGTCGGTCTTCACGCCGACGTCGGTGAGGTACTGCCCGATGGCGAGCGCCACGTTGGCGTCGTTCAGGTAGCGCCCGCGCGGCGACTGCAGCACGATCTCGAAGCGCACGCCGTTCTTCTTCGGGAAGCCGGCCTCGTCGAGGAGCTTCTCGGCCATCTTCGGGTCGTAGGGATACGGCTTCAGGTCGGGGTTGCCGTTCGGCGGGTTGACGAGGCTGGTGGCGCGCTCGCACTTCGTGTTGAGAAGCTGCGCGCAGATCGCCGGGACGTCGATTGCGTATTGGAGCGCGTTGCGGACCTTGGCGTTGCGGATGGCCTTGCCGCCTTCCGTGTTGCCGAACATTTCCTTCTGGTTGAAGCCGACATAGATGCGGCGCGTGCCGCTGACGGCCTGCACCTTCGCGCGCGGGCTCTTGTTGACCGTGTCGATCTGGTCGGGCGCGACGTTAGTGATGATGTCGACGTTGCCGGCCAGCAGCTCGGCCGTGCGGGTCGAGGCCTCCGGGATGACGCGCCACACCACCTTCTCGAAGTTCGCCGGGCGGACCGTGTAGCCGGGCACCTTCTCGATGACGATGCGGTCGGAGCGGACCCACTCGACGAACTTGTAGGGGCCGGAGCCGATCGGCTTCTGCGCCGCCTGCTCCTTCGTCATCTTCTCGTAGCTGTCCTTGCAGTGGATGTAGACCTCGCCCACCATGCCGAGCGCGATGGGGTTGTACTTGGCGATGGTCAGTTCCACCGTGGTGTCGTCGACCGCGCGGATGCTGCGGTAGCCGAGCGACGAGAACACGAAGCCGGGCGTGTTGCCGGTGAACTTCAGGTTCGGGTCGGCGGCGCGCTGGAAGGTGTAGGCGACGTCCTCGGCGGTCAGCTTCTCGCCGTCATGGCAGGTCAGGCCCGGCTTCAGCTTGAAGGTCAGCTTCGTGCCGTCCTCGGACTCCGTGTAGGAATCGGCGAGGTACGGAACGATCTTGCCCTCGGCCGTCACCTGGAACAACGTGCCCCAGATGTGCTGGGCGATGTTCGCGGTGTCGCGCGAGCTGATGTCGGCCGGGTCGAGCGTGCTGGCATCCGTGCCATAGCCGACCACCAGCGTGTTGGGACCCGGCGCTTGCGCCAGGGCCATCGCCGGGGCGGCGGCGATGCCGGCGAGGGCAAGAGCTAACCGTCGCTTCATATGGGCGTCTCCGTTCACCGGGGGATTTCGAAGAGAGGACGGCATGGCGCCCCCTCGCGCCGCGTCATCCGTGTCTGCTGCCGTCCGGGGCGGTTGCGTCGCCGGAAGCCGACGAAGCCGAGCCTGCCCCCTTGTGCATTGTATTACATTTCTACAGTCTATCCGGCAGTCGTTCCGGTTTGCAATGCGGGATGCGCGACCCCGTCGCGTCATCCCCGGCCGGGCAGGCAAGGCAGAGCGTAACCCGGCGAGGACGACGTGACCGCGACCCTTCCAGCAGGCCCAGGACCGACCGGTTCCGGGCAAGCAAGCACCGAGCCACCCGCCCGCGTCATCGACACCGTCCGCGTCGACGCTACCGCGCTCAAGGCCTTTGCGACAGCGGCGTTTCGGGCCATGGGACTCAGCGACGAACAGTCGCAGATGACCGCGCATGCGCTCGTCTACAGCGAGCTGCGCTTCCATCCGGGCCAGGGCCAGGGCGTGCGCCGGCTGCGCGCCTACAGGGACCGACTCGCCGAAGGCGCCATCGACCCCGCCGCGCGATTCGAGATCGTCAAGGAGAGCCCCGCGCTCGCCCTCGTCGATGCGCACAACGGGCTGGGCAGCGTCACCGGGATTCGCGCCATGCGGCTCGCCGTGGCCAAGGCGAAGACCTGCGGCATCGGCACGGTGATCGTGCGCGGCAGCACGCATTACGGCTCTTCCGCCGTGCACGCGCACGAGGCTGTGGATGCCGGCTGCATCGGCATCGCCTTCACCAACGCCGGGCCCGAAATGGCCGCCTGGGGCGGCGCGACGGCCATGGTGGGGACGAACCCCTGGTCCATCGGCGCGCCGGGCGGTCGCGGTTTCCCGGTGATTCTCGACATCGCGCTCACCACCGCCGGCAAGGGCATGATGCGCTGGCACGAGCGGGAGGGCCGGCCGATGCCGCTCGACTGGGCGCTGACGCCCGACGGCCGCGAGACGGACGACCCCGCCGCCGCCATGCAGGGCGCGCTGCTCGGGATCGGCCAGTACAAGGGCTACGGCCTGTCGCTGATGACGGACGTGATGACCGGCGTGCTGTCAGGCGGCGTCTTCGGCCGCGCGCCCTATTCGGACCCGAAGCGCCAGGACGTCGCGCACAGCTTCACCGCCATCGACGTGGCGTGGTTCATGGAGCTCGACGCCTTCCGCGAGCGCATGGGCCGGCTGATCGACGACATCCGCACCAGCCGCCTGCGCCCCGGCTTCGCCGAGGTGCTCGTCCCGGGCGAGCTCGAGCACCGCCGCGAGAGCGAGAAGCGCGCCAACGGCGTGCCGCTGGACCGGATCGTGCATGAGGATCTCGTCGCGCTGGCGCGCGACCTCGGCATCCCCTTCACCCTCGGCGGGAGCGCGGCATGACGATCCATCGACCCGTCGCGGCCGCCCCGGCTCCGCTGGCGCGCCCCTTCTACGAACGCGTGCAGGCCAGGCTGCGCGCCGCGCTCGAAAAGGCCGGCCACGACGGCCTGCTGATGCTGTCGACGGGCAACGTCGTCTATTCCACGGGCTTCTTCCACTCCGCCAACGAGCGGCCCATCGGCGCCTATCTGCCCGTCGTCGGCGACCCGGTCCTGTTCGTCCCGCTGCTCGAGAAGGAGAACGCCGAGGCAGGCTGGATCGCCGACGTTCGGACCTACGACGAGTTCCCCGGCGTCGTGCACCCCGTGCTCTGGATGATCGAGGCCTGCGGCGCGCGCCGCCTCGCCGTGGACACGATCCCCGTCCGCCTGCTCGACGCCGCCCGCGAGCGCGTTCCCCGTCTCGCCGTGACCGACATGGTCGAGCGGCAGCGCTTCGTGAAGGAGCCGGAGGAGCTCGCGCTCGCCCGCACCGCGGCCGCCTATGCCGATCTCTGCCTCGCCGCCATCCTCGCCGATACGGCCGTCATCGTGCGCGACGGCGGCACCGAGCTCGACATCCTCGGCCACGGCGTACGCACTGCATCCGCCGCGCTGGCGCGGGATCATGGCGTCGCCTACGGCCACACGAAGTTTCACGTCGTGGGCACGGTCCACACCGGCCCGCGCGGCGCGCTGCCGCACGGCAAGACGATGGCGCGCCGGCCCGACCCGGGCGACACGATGATCGCCGGCATCGGCGCGAGCCTCGGCGGCTACCACGCCGAGAGCGGGGCGACCTTCATTCTCGGCCAGCCGACCGTCGACCAGCGCCGCTGCATGGACGCGATGCAGGCCTGCAACGACGCGGCCATCGCCGCCCTGCGCCCCGGCGCCTCGTGCACCAGCGTGAACGACGCGGCCATGGCGCCGATCCGCGCCGCCGGCCTCGGCGAGGCGATCCGCCACCGCATCGGCCACGGCATGGGCATCGAGGGACACGAGGCCCCCTGGCTCGCGCCTGGCGACGACACGCCGGTCGAGGTCGGCATGGTCTTTTCCAACGAACCGGGCATCTACCGGCCGGGCATCGACGGCTGGCGTACGATCAATACGATGATCGTCGGCGAGCGGGGCGTCGAACTGCCCAGCCGTTTCCTCTCCGAGCATCCCTGGGAGCGCCGGGTGATCGAATTGTGAGCACCGTGATCGAAAACTCCCCCCAGGCGTCGCCCTCCGCGCAGGAGCGCGGGCAGCCCCTGCTCGCCATGGAGAATCTCCAGACCCACTTCCGGACGGAGGACGGCGTGGTGCGCGCCGTCGACGGCGTCAGCTTCCATGTCGGACGCGGCGAGACGGTCGCCGTCGTCGGCGAATCGGGCTCGGGCAAGTCGGTGACGAGCCTGTCGATCATGCGGCTGATCCCGCCGCCGGGCGCCATCGTCGGCGGCTCCATCACCTTCGACGGGCGCGACCTGCTCGCCATGTCGGGACCGCAGATCCGGGCGGTGCGCGGCAACGAAATCGGCATGATCTTCCAGGAGCCGATGACGAGCCTCAATCCCGTCAAGACGATCGGCGACCAGATCGCCGAGGCCGTCGCCCTGCACCAGAAGAAGGACGCCCGCGCCGCCCGCGAGGCCGCCATCGAGATGCTCGACCTCGTCGGCATCCCCGACCCGCGCCGGCGCGTGGACAACTACCCGCACCAGATGTCCGGCGGCATGCGCCAGCGCGCGATGATCGCCATGGCGCTGTGCTGCAAGCCGAAGCTGCTCATCGCCGACGAGCCGACCACGGCGCTCGACGTGACCATCCAGGCGCAGATCCTCGACCTCATGCGCAAGCTCCAGCGCGAGCTCGGCATGTCCATCCTCTTCATCACGCACGACCTCGGCGTGGTGGCCGAGATGGCCGACCGGGTGGTCGTGATGTATGCCGGCCGCGTGGTGGAGGAGGGCGACGTGCGCGACATCTTCGCCCGGCCCCGCATGCCCTACACGCGGGCGCTGATGAACTCGATCCCGCGGCTGGACAAGGTCGCCGGCCAGCGCCGGCGGCTGGAGAGCATCCCCGGCACCGTGCCGAACCTTCTCAGGCCGCCGAAGGGCTGCGCCTTCCACCCCCGCTGCGGCTTCGTGCGCGACGTGTGCCTCGAGGCCGTGCCGCCGCTGGAGGATTCGGGCGGCGGGCACACCGTGCGCTGCGTGCGCTGGCGCGAGATCGAACAGGAGACGCAGACCGCATGAGCGCCCCGCTCGCCGAACCCGCGCCCGCCGCGGCCAGGGACCGCCCGCTGCTGGACGTCCGCAACCTCGTCAAGGAATTCCCCGTCCACGGCGGCATTCTCTCGCGCGTCGTCGACCGGGTGCGGGCGGTGCAGGACGTCTCCTTCGACATCGGGCGCGGGCAGGTGCTCGGCCTCGTCGGCGAATCG
>JAIYAB010000421.1 GCA_027489275.1 Hyphomicrobiales bacterium | reverse complement strand
TACGAGGTTCACATTGTGAACATCGGCAAGGGCGACCAGTTCCAGCCCGATTTCCTTGAAATCGCACCGAACAACCGGATCCCCGCCATCGTCGATCCGGACGGCCCCGGCGGCGAGCCGATCTCCGTGTTCGAGTCGGGGGCAATCCTGCAGTACCTGGGCCGCAAGACCGGGCTGTTCTATCCCTCGGACGAGCGCACGCGCGTGGCGGTAGACGAGTGGCTGTTCTGGCAGATGGGCGGCCTCGGCCCGATGGCCGGCCAATGCCACCATTTCCGCCTCTATGCGCCCGAGAAGGTGCCCTACGCCATCGACCGCTACACGAACGAGGTGAACCGCCTCTACGGAGTCATGAACCGGCGTCTGGCCAACCGCGAATTCCTCGCCGGCGACTATTCCATCGCAGACATCGCCTGCATCGGCTGGGCGCGCGGGTGGGAGAAGCAGGGGCAGGACATCGCGCAGTTTCCCCATCTGGCGCGCTGGCTCGACGCCGTGCAGGCTCGCCCGGCCGTGCAGCGCGGCCTCGCCGTGAAGGCCGAGGCGCGCACAAGCGCCACCTACGACAAGGACGCCCAGGCCGTCCTGTTCGGCCAGAAGGCCCGCTGACGTCGGCGGAGCCGGCACCCTCCCTCTCCGTGGAGGATGCCGGCCTTCCCCGCCTTCTCGAAGATGCTCTTCAGCAAGAAGTAAGGTTTCGAGCCGTTCATCTTTCCTGATGGTTGATTCATCGTCTTTCTTAGCCACCGGTTCAAAGAACTTCGATTCAAATTGCTCTCACGACGGCGGGACCCGTCGGCGTCCGATCCAGAACGGAACGGCGCACTTTGGGAGAGTAGTCATGGCGACTGTTGAGATGCCGGTGGCAGAAGCGATCGAAGTCCAGACCGATGGCCGGTCCCTCTACGAACTCGGCGTGATGTATGCCGCCGGTCGCACCGTGGAGGTGGACCGTGTCACCGCGCACAAATGGCTGAACATCGCGGCGCTGCGGGGTTGCGCCGAGGCGGTGGCGCTGCGGGCGGAACTGGCGAGCGAGATGTCGTCGACCGAGATCGCCGCGGCCCAGCGGGAAGCGCGGCTCTGGCTGTCGCGGCACCACTGAGGGCGCATCTGCGCCGGAATTTTCCATCACCCCCTTCCGCCGGGGCCCCGAAGGGCCGATATTCGGGCGACGGTCAGTCGGCCGGCCTGGCGGAGGATGGATCATGATCCACGCGTCCCGACCCCCCCGCGCAATGCGCGGCGCACCGACCCGCGCGGCCTCGCGCTCGACCGCGGCAGCCCTCGCTGCCGCAGCGCTCGTTGCCGGCGCGGCGGGACCGGCGTCCGCGCAGCGGCGACCCGACACCCTGACGATGACCTGTCAGCAGGTTGGGGCGCTGGTTCGCGCGCAGGGAGCCATCGTGCTGGGCACGGGTCCCCACGTGTTCGACCGCTACGTCGCGGACGGCCGGTTCTGCAGCCTGAACGAGGTGGCCGCGCCCTCGCCGCTTCGCACCCGCGACGCCGCCCGCTGCTTCAGCGCGAACCGCTGCATTCCCAAGCGCGACTACTGGGAAGACAACTTCTTCTGGCGCTGAGCGTCGTTTACCAGCACAGCGCGAAGGACATCCGGGCCGAGCCTGTCCAGCCGGACGTTACGGGATCTTTTGCCGCCGCTCCGCCACCGGAAAGAGGATCTTGCGGATGATCCGCCGGGGGCCGGCCAGCGGCCCGGGCTCTACAGTCGGGCTGTCCGCCATCACCGCTCCCTTGGGCCGGATGGTGAGCTCGATCACCCGGTCATGGTAATCCTCCAGCCCGGGCCGATGCCCGACGCTGAGGAGCGTGGTGTGCGCGAGTTCGTCCCGGAACAGCGACATCATCGAATCCTGGCTGGCTTCGTCCAGCGCCGACGTGGCCTCGTCCATCACGACGATGGCCGGCTTGTGAACCAGGAGCCGGGCGAAGGCGATGCGCTGCTGCTCCCCGCCCGACAGCACCTTGTCCCAGCGCTCCTCGCGCGCGAGGTCTCCGGCGAGGCGTCGCAGGCCGCAGCGATGCAGGGCATCGAGCAGCACCTGCTCCGGGATATCGGTCCCGTGGCGCGGGTAGACCAGGGCGTCGCGAAGACTGCCGTTCGGCACATAAGGCTTTTGCGGCACGAACATGAGGTCGCTGCCCTGCGGCAGCAGCACCTGCCCCGAGCCCCAGGGCCAAAGGCCGGCAATGGCGCGGATCAGGGTCGACTTGCCGGTGCCCGAGTCGCCCCGCAGCAGGATCTTCTCACCCGGCAGGAACTTCGCCTCCGCCCCGTCGATGACCACGCGGCCGGTATGGTGGGCGACCACGAGGTCGCGCAGGTGCACGGCCTCGTCCGGACTGACCCCGATCCGGATCGCCTCGCCGCCGTCTTCCTCAGCCGGCAGTTCGACGATGGTGCGCCTCAGGTCGATCACGCGGCGGGCCGAGGCCTGCCACTCGGCGAAGCGGATGTAGTTCTCGACCAGCCAGTTGAAGGCGATCTGCACCTGGACGAAGGCCGCCGCAATCTGCATGAGCTGGCCGAGCGACATCGATCCGGCCAGGTACTTCGGCGCGCCGAGCAGCAGCGGCACGACAGGAGCCAGCGTCGTGTTGCCGTGGATGATGAAGGTCATCTTGGCCTGCTGCGCTGCGACGCTGCGCCAGCGCTGCAAGGTCGTGCTCAGAGTGCCGTCGATGGCCGCGCGCTCGTCGCTTTCGCCGCCGATCAGGGCGATGCTCTCTGCGTTCTCCCGCGTCCTGACGAGTTCGAAGCGGACCTGCCCCTCCGCGGCATTCTTCAAGGCCGTGCGGTCGACCAGCGGCCGGCCGAGCACGACCATGAGGCCGGAGGTGAGCACGGCGTAGACGGCGGCGCAGAGCACGAAATAGCCGGGCACAAAGACGCCAAAGACCTCGATCCCGCCGCCGGCCGTCCACAGCACGCCGACGAAGACCGCCGCCATCAGCAGCGCGTTCGACAGGCCGATCGCGAAGTCGACCAGCGGGTCGATCGCGAAGCGAACGTCGTCCGTCATGCGGAATTCCGGATTGTCGATTTCAGGCGCGACGATGTTGAGCTGGTAGAAGCGCCGCCGCGACAGCCATTCGGCGACGAGCGTGCCGGTGAGCCAGCGTCGCCAGTGCGCCTGGATCAGCAGCCGCGCATAGACCTGCGACACCATCAGGCCGATGGCGGTGGCGGCCAGAAGCGCGAAGACGAGGATCTGCCTGCGCACCTGCGCGCCGTCGCGCGCTTCCAGCGCGTCGAAAAACCAGCGGTTCCACCGGTTGATGCCGTATTGCAGCGCGATGTTGGCGAGGATGAGCGCGACGATGGCCCCCGTGAAGAACCAGGCCGTCCGGGCCGTGTCACCGGTCCAGAAGCCCGCGGCCATCGTCCGGAAGGGACGCCAGATTCCTTTAGGAACCGCCGGGGAGCGATCCTCGACGGTGAAGACCTTGTCGACCGGCTTGCCGGCCTCCGTCTGAGCTTGCGTCACTCCGCCTGCACCCCCGTCGTGCGGCGCACGGAGTCGGGCGAGCCGCGATACGGGGTCCGATGATCGGATCTGCCGAGCACGGCGAGCCCCACCGTGGGCGCGATGACGATCCAGGCGAACAGAATGATACCGAAGTAGTCGTCCATGGGAGTGTCCTCCTTCCGGCACGACAACGGCTCAGACCCTGCAATCGTTCACATTCCCCCCGCGGGCGGTCCTGCCGCAGCGGCGGCACGTTGGACTATTCGATCTCCACGCGCAGCCGCGCGCCGTGGTCCTCGTAGTAGAAGGGGACGGGCAGGTGCGGCGCGAAGCCGGCATCGAGGCGGTTGCGGATTTCCTCGAGGATGACGCCCGTGATCGGCGGAACCTTGAGCCCCGGCGCGTCCTTCAGGTCGATCCAGACGAGCTCGACGAGTTCCGTGCCCGGACCCACCACGCCGTCGATGCGGTGGGCGATCGCGGTCGCGTCGGCCGCGAAGAAGCGGGTGTCGAAGCGCTTGGAGCGCCGCGGCGGCGTGATCGCCCGCGCGATGAACTGGAGGTTCTCGAGCACCGGGTAGACGCCGTGCGTCGCGAACGCCGCCCACGGCCCGTCCACTGCGGCCTCCGGGGGTCCGTAATCGCGCGTGCCGAGAAGGATGCCGGTCTCCTCGAACGTCTCGCG
>JAIYAB010000460.1 GCA_027489275.1 Hyphomicrobiales bacterium | reverse complement strand
TCGAGCGCGGCAATCTGGTCGATCAGCGGGTCGACGAGGTCCCGGTCGGGCGAACCGAGACAGAAGGCGTGGCTCACCGTGACCTTGCCCTGCATGCTGAGAGCACGGGTCCGCTCGATGATGAGATCGAACGAGAACGCGCCCATTTCGCCGGGCTCGTGCAGGTGGATGTCGAGCGGCTTGCCATAGCTTTGGCACAGGCCGAACACTGCATCGAGGTGACCCTTCGGGTCGCGGTCGATGGCGCAGGGATCGAGCCCGCCCACCACTTCGGCGCCGCGCTTCATCGCTTGGTGCATCAGGTCGAGCGTGCCGGGCCGCCGCAATAGCCCCGATTGCGGAAAGGCGACGATCTCGACGTCGATGATGTCGCGACATTCGTCGCGCATCCTCATGATCCCTTCGACGCCCCACAGGCCGTGGTCAGTGTCCACGTCGACATGGCTGCGGATGTGCGTGGAGCCGAGCC
Organism: Hyphomicrobiales bacterium; assembly: GCA_027489275.1. Classification (GTDB taxonomy): domain Bacteria; phylum Pseudomonadota; class Alphaproteobacteria; order Rhizobiales; family Beijerinckiaceae; genus Alsobacter. The sequence goes on along the minus strand of JAIYAB010000460.1, from coordinate 2,760 downwards.
GCGAGGATTGCACGGTCTGGCGGAAGGACTGGACGTAGGGATCCATGTTCAGGCGGCGCTTGTTAAGCCGCTCGTTGTCGATCTTGTCGAGAAGCTTCGGGCCGACCTCGTTGACGTACCAGGGCAAGCCCAGAAGACTCTTGTCGAGATGAGTGTGGGCTTCGACGAGGCCCGGCAGCAGGAGGCAACCGCCGCCATCTTCAACCGCAATGCCCGCTGGCGGCGAAAGCGCCGGCCCGATGGCCACGATCCGCCCGTTCTCGATGAGCACATGGGTCGCAGAAGCACCCATGGGACGCACGTTCTGGAGGAAGAGGGCGTTCGTCATGGAAGGGCGTCCTTCATCTGAGCTTGGGATTAAGCGCGTCGCGCAGCCAGTCACCCAGCAAATTGACCGAGAGAACGATGAGGCCCAGTTGCGCGGCCGGAAAAACCACCAGCCACCACGACCCCGAGAACAGGTACTGATTGCCGATCCGGATCAGTGTTCCCAGCGACGGCTGGGTGATCGGCATGCCGACGCCCAGAAAAGACAATGTCGCCTCCGACAGAATGGCGAGGCCTAGATTGAGCGTCGCCGCCACCAGCACGGGCGTCATGGTGTTGGGCAGGATGTGGCGGCGCATGATACGCAGGGGGGATACCTTGATGATCCGCGCCGCCAGCACGTACTCCTTCTTGCGCTCGACCATGGTGAGCGCGCGGACCGTGCGTGCGTACTGGACCCAGTTGGTCAGCGAGATCGAGAGCACGATGACGGCCGCCGCGAACGGCTCGCGGAAGGCAGGCGGCAACATCTCGCGGAAGATCGCGCTGACCAGAATGGCCATCAGCAGGGTGGGGATTGACAGGACTGTGTCGGCAAGCCGCATCAGGAGGTTATCGATCCATCCGCCACGGTAGCCCGCCACCAGACCGATACCGACGCCAATCGCCATGGACATCAGCACGCTGGCAAGGCCGATGATCAGAGAGACGCGCGTCCCGTACAGGATAGTCGAGAAGACGTCGCGCCCCTGCGGATCGGTCCCGAGAAGGAAAGGGACTTCGCCGTCGCGCATCCAAAGCGGAGGCAGTTCGGCCTTGTCGATGAAGACCTGCTTGAGGTCGTAGGGGTTCTGCGGCGCGATGAGCGGCGCTGCAAAGGCCGTGGCCACGATCATCGCGAGAACCAGTGCGGAGATCCATGCCGCCGGCGTTCGACGGAAGCTCCAGCCGATGTCGCTGTCGAAGGCGCGCGCCACGCGGCCGGGGCTGGCCTCAGCCACCATGGGCTCCTCCCGCTATCGCATCCTCGCGCAGGCGCGGATCGACAAAGGCGTAGGCGAGATCGACGATCATGTTGAGGGCCACGAAAATGAAGGACACCATCATCAGATACGCGGCCATCACTGGAATATCGACGAAGGTGACGGCCTGCACGAAGAGCAGGCCCATGCCCGGCCACTGGAACACCGTTTCGGTGACGAGCGCGAAAGCGATGAGGTTGCCGATCTGAAGGCCGGTCACGGTAATGACCGGCATCAGGCAGTTGCGGAGCGCATAGCGAAAATGGACCGTCCGATCAGAGAGACCTCTTGCGCGTGCGAAGCGGATGAACTCGGTTCGCATCGTTTCCAGCATTTCGGCGCGCACCAGCCGCATCACGAGCGTGATCTGGAAGAGAGACAACGTAACGGCCGGCATGATCAGCGCTCGCCGCCCCGATGGTGTGAGCAGGCCCGTTGTCCAACCACCGATCTCGACGACATCGCCGCGACCGAAGGCCGGTAACCACTGAAGCGTCACCGAGAACAGCAGGATGAAGAGAATGCCGAGCGCGAAACTCGGCAGCGAAACACCGAGAACGGAGACGAACTCCAGGGCTCTCGCAATGACCGTGTCGCGGCGGATCGCGGTGTAGACGCCAAGTGGAATGCCGACGGCCAGCGACAGGATCGTCGCCACGAGCACGAGTTCGAACGTCGCGGGGAGACGCTCGGCGATGAGCGTGAACACCTCCTGCTGGTTGCGATAGGAGATGCCAAAATCTCCGCGAGCCGCGTTGCCGACGAAGGTGGCGAACTGGACGATGAGGTTCCGGTTCAACCCGAGCCGCTCGCGCAACTCGTCGCGCTGCGCCTGGCTTGCCTGTTCGTTAAGCATCAACTCGACCGGATCTCCCACGAAGCGGAAGATCACGAAGGCGAGCAGGGCCACAGTGAGCATGACGCCCACCGCGTTCATGAGGCGCTTCGCAACGAAGACCAGCATGCCCTGATCGCCTTCGGATCGAGCGGCGTCAGCGCATCTGCGTCAGCCAGAGCCTCGGCTTGTTATCGGACGCCTGGACGGTGCCCGCGACGGTGTTGCGCATCGCCCAGGCCATCGGCTGGTTGTGCATGGGGATGAACAGATGCTCGCGCTTGGCGATCATCAGCGCCTCGGCCATCATCGGAATGCGCTTGGAGTTGTCGAGTTCGACACCTGCCTTGTCGGTCAGGGCGTCGATGCCAGGGCGTCCCCATCCACCCCAGTTGAACACGCCGCCGGAACCGCTCTTCGAGCGCAGCACCTGCACGAGGATCGAATAGGCGTCGATCATCGGCTCGTTCGCCCAGCCGAAGGAGATCACGTCGAACTCGCCGCGGACGCGCTTGGGGGTCTGGGTCGAACGCGGTCCCAGGCTCAGGTTCGGACGCAGACCCGCGCGCGACCACATGGCAGCAACCGCCTGGCAGAACTCCTCCTCATTGACCAGACCGTCGCTCTGACAGTTGA
>JAIYAB010000432.1 GCA_027489275.1 Hyphomicrobiales bacterium | reverse complement strand
TGTTGACCGCCTCCTTCAGGTCGCCGAAAGCTCCATTGTAGTCGGACTCGACGTGACGGGTGAGATCGCCGGCGGCAACCGCGGCCATGACATCCGAGAAGTCCCGCGTGGCGTTGTCCACGACCGCGCCGATCTCGTTCATCGCGGTAGAGAGTTCGCGCATGAAGCCCGTCTTGCCATCCATCGGGATGCGCCGGGTGAAGTCGCCGGCGGCCGCGGCGGCGGCGACGGCGGCCACCTCCGACTGCGCCGCGAGATCTGCCGAGATGTCGCGCCACTCCAGCATGACGCCCAGCCGCTCCCCGCCTGGCCCCTGCACCGGGCTGACCGCGAGGTCGAAGGTGCGCGAGCCGAGGCCCACGCGCGATACATGCGAGGTCGTCAGCCGCTCCATCATGCGCTGCTGGTGCGCAGGGTTGCGGTGGAACATGGCCATGGGCTTGCCCACGACGGCGTCGGGATCGAAGTTCGATACCGCCGTGCGGAAGTCGCCGACATGGGCCCGGAACAGGGAGGAGACGGCACGGTTGGCATAGACGATCGTGCCGGCGTTGTCGGTGACCATGATGTTGGTCGGGCAGCCGTCGAGGGCCGAGCGGATGCGCGCGGCCTCCTCTCCGGCGGCATGGATCGTTCCCATGGCGCGGGCGAGATCGCCGATCTCGTCGCGCCGTGCGACGCCCGGAAGGGCCGTCTTGTCGCCGCGGGCGAGCCGGGAGACCGACTCCGTGAGGGCCTTCACCGGCCGGTAGACCCCGCGTGCGGCCAGCCAGCCGACGGCCGCGACGGCGGCGAGGATGGCGGCGCCCAGCATCGCCATCATCCAGCCCATCTCGATCATCGGCTTCTCGACCTCCGAGACGGCCTGCTCGCCCACCAGCGTCCAGCGGCCGCCGGCCACCTCGATCGGCACGCCGACGACGACCGCTTCACGGCCGGCGAGTCCGGCCGCACGGCCGACGCGGGTGCCGGCAGCGCCGCCGATCACCTCGGCGGGCGGGGACCCCGCCGCCTTGATGCCGCCGGGCAGCATGGTGCGCAACCCGCCGTCCGGACCCACGGCATAGACGAGCCCGGTTTCGCCGATGGGCCTGTTGATCATGGCGCTGAGCGTCTCGGGACCGAGCTGCACGGCTGCCACGCCGACGGGAGCCCCGTCCTTCATCACGGCGCGCGCGAGGAAGGCGCGCGGAGCGCCCGCCGCTGGCGCGTAGGGAGCGAAGTCGACGATGGCGACGGGCGGTCCGGCCTTGTCGCCCGCCTTCACTGCGGCCAGGGCCGCCTTGACGGCCGAGGCGAGCCCGCTGTCCTTCAGGGGCCCCGCCGCAAGATCGGCGACGAAGTCGCGCCGCTTGGCGGCGGAGTAGACGACCGTTCCCGCGCGGGAGACGACATAGAGATCCGAGAACTCGAAGAGCTGGCGGCTCTGGTCGAGAACGCGGTGCACCTTCTCGTGGTAGAAGCCGTAGCTCGTCTCGTCCTTTTCGCCATTGTAGCGGTGGCGCTCGGCCTCCGGGAACGGGTTCTGGTCGATATAGAGCGTGTGGAGCTGCGCCTGCGCACCCTCGCGCTTGGTGCGGATGTCGGACTCCAGCGTCTCCAGCGCCTCGAGCACGGTCGGCATCTCGGACACGAGGCGAACGTTCGTCTCGGCCTGCCGCCAGAGCCGCTGGGCGGCGACGGCCCGCGTCTCGACCGTGGCCACGAGGTTCGCCTCGAGTTGCCGGAGCCCGGCCGATCGGGCAAGCGAGTAGGCCATGGTACCCACCGCGACAGCGGCGACGACGGCCCCGCCGACGACGATCACCGGGAGTCGGACCGACAGGCGGGTCAAGGCGGCAGGAAGCTGGGGCATGAACGTCTCGCAGGTCACAGGCCATGCCCACGGCAAGTCAGTTGACGGACATCAACCGGACTCTTGTCGAATAGGGCAAAGCAACGGAGCGTACGGCCGCTGCTCAGCTTCACCTTGACTCTGAGTTACTACGAATGTGTTGAAATCCCAGTATTCTGAAGTGGAAGCATCAACACCTTCCAGTTGCGAGATCCGTCGCGTTTCATCCGGAAGATGCTTTTTCTCTTCTCGGCGGAGCGTTCCGGCGGTGTTGCCACGCAGGGTTGCGCTATGGCGCGGCCGCGAGGCCCTGATCGATCGCCCGGCCGATGACCTCCAGGAAGGCGTCGCCGTAGCGCCTCAGCTTCGCCTCGCCGACGCCGGGGACGGCAGCGAGGGTGTCGAGGTCGAGCGGGCGCAGCCGCGCCATCTCCCGCAGGGTCGTGTCGTGAAAGACGACGTAGGGCGGCACGCCCTGCTCCTTCGCGAGCCGCATCCGTTCCGTGCGCAGGAGGTCGAACAGGGCGTCGTCGCCCTCGCCTGCGATCCCGGCCGGCCGCGCGGCGTCACGCCGTCGGCCGCTGCCGCGCTCGGCACGGAACACCGGGTCGCGCCGTAGCGCGACGGGCCGCTCGCCGCGCAGCACCGCCCGCGCGTCCTCGCCCGCCACCAGCGCGCCGTGCTCGTCGTGGTCGACCAGGAGGATGCCCGCCGCCACCAGCTGACGGATCACCGACTGCCAGCCGCGTTCGTCGAGGTCCTGGCCGACGCCGAAGGTCGGCAGTCGCTCGTGGCCGGCGCGGGTGACCTTTTCCGTGGCGACGCCGCGGAGCACGTCGATGACGTGTCCCGCGCCGTAGCGCTGGCCCGTGCGAACCATGGCGGAGAGCACCTTCTGCGCGGCGACGGTGCCGTCCCACGTCTCGACCGGCGTGTCGCAGGTGTCGCAGCGGCCGCAGCGACCCGGATGCGCCTCGCCAAAATAGGCGAGCAGCGTCTGGCGCCGGCACGCGGCGGTCTCGCACAGGCCCAGCAGGGCGTTCAGCTTGGCGCGCTCGACGCGCTTGACCTCCTCCGGCGCGTCGCGCTCGTCCACCATGCGCCGGCGCTGCACGACGTCGCCGACGCCGTAGGCCATCCACGCCTCGGAGGGCAGGCCGTCGCGGCCGGCGCGGCCGGTCTCCTGGTAATACGCCTCGATGCTGGAGGGCAGGTCGAGATGGGCGACGAAGCGCACGTCCGGCTTGTCGATCCCCATGCCGAAGGCGATCGTCGCCACCAGCACGACGCCGTCCTCGCGCAGGAACGCGTCCTGGTTGGCGTCGCGCACCGCGCGGTCGAGACCGGCATGGTAGGGCAGCGCCCGCCATCCCTCCTCCGCCAGCCAGGCGGCCGTGTCGTCCACCTTGCGCCGGCTGAGGCAGTAGACGATCCCGCTCTGGCCGCGATGGCGCGCCAGCAGGTCGCGCAACTGCCGGCGCGGGTTGTCGCGCGGCACGATGCCGTAGCGGATGTTGGGCCGGTCGGCGCTCGTGGTGAACACCGCCGCGTCGTTCATGGCGAGCCGGTCGAGCAGGTCGGCGCGCGTCTGCGGATCGGCGGTCGCCGTGAGCGCGACGCGCGGCACGCCCGGGAACCGGTCGCGCAGCACCGCCAGCGCCAGGTATTCCGGCCTGAAGTCATGGCCCCACTGGCTGACGCAATGCGCCTCGTCGATGGCGAAGAGCGCGACGGGCACGCCGGACAGCAGGTCGAGGAAGCCGTCCGAGGCCAGGCGCTCGGGGGTGACGTAGAGCAGCTCGAGCCGCCCTTCGCGCAGGTCCATCCGCGTCGCGAACGCCTCCTGCGACGTCAGCCCCGAATGCAGCGCCGCCGCGGCGACCCCGGCCTGCCGCAGCGCCTCGACCTGGTCGCGCATCAGCGCGATCAGCGGCGACACGACGATGCCGGTCCCGGCCCGGCACAGCGCCGGCACCTGGTAGCACATCGATTTCCCGGCTCCCGTCGGGAACAGCACCACCGCGTCGCCGCCGCCGACGACATGGCGCACCGCCTCCTCCTGCCGCCCGCGGAAGGCGCGGTGTCCGAAGACGCTGTGCAGCACCTCCAGCGGATCGCGCTCCGGCGCCAGCGTCGGGGCCGCGCTCATCGGACGGCGCCCGCGACGGAGGACGCGCGACCCGCCCCGCCGGCCATGAGGGGCGCGTGCATCAAAAGCTCAGCCTCGCCCGCGCGGCCGCGTAGTCCGTCTTGAGCCGCGCGACGAGTTCGGCCGTCGTGGGGATGTCGGCGATGCTGCCGACGCCCTGGCCGGCCGACCAGATGGTCTTCCACACCTTCGCCTCCTCCTGCAGGTCCATCCGGCCGTGCGGCGGCAGGTTCTCCGGGTCGAGGCCGGCGGCCACGATGGAAGGGCGCATGAAGTTGGCGTTCACGCCGCTGATGGCGGGCGTGTAGACGATGTCGGAGGCGTCGGCGTCGACGATCATCTGCTTGTAGGCCTCCGGGGCCATGCTCTCCCGGGTGGCGATGAAACGCGTGCCGAAATAGGCGAGGTCGGCGCCCAGCGCCCGGGCGGCGGCGATGTCGAAGCCGGTGGAGAGCGCGCCCGACAGCACGATCGTGCCGGCGAAGATGCGGCGGATCTCCGGCACCAGCGCGAAGGGCGACAGCGTGCCGGCGTGCCCGCCGGCCCCGGCGCACACGGCGACGATGCCGTCGACGCCTGCCGCCGCGGCCTTTTCCGCGTGGCGGACGTTGATGACGTCGTGAAAGACGAGGCCGCCATAGGAATGCACAGCGTCCACCACGTCCCGCACTGCGCCCAGCGAGGTGATGACGAGCGGCACCTTGCGGGCCGCGGTGACCTCGAGATCGGCCTTCAGCCGCGGGTTGCTGCGGTGGACGATGAGGTTGATGCCGAAGGGCGCGGGCAGGTGCCCGCCGGCGTCGGAGGGGACGGCGAGGCGCTCCTCGATCTCCGTCAGCCAGGCGGCGTAGCCCTCGGTGGTGCGCTGGTTCAGGGCGGGGAAAGTGCCCACGACCCCGGCCCGGCAGGTCTCGACGACGAGGTCCGGCCCGGAGACGAGGAACATCGGCGCGGCGACGGCAGGCACCGCGAGGCGGCCCTGGAAGGCGGCGGGAATGGGCACGGGCGACGCTCCGGATTCGCGATCCGGCGACGCTACTGCGAGCGGGGCGGCGGCGAAAGGGCGGATGCGGCCGCGCCGGCCCGCCGGGCGCGACGGCGGAGCCGCCGGTGGACGCGCCGGCGGATCGGGGCTAATTCCCGTGAAAGCCGGCCGCGACCGGCGCAACCGAGCCGGAGGAGACGACCATGGCCAGGACCCTGCCGTTCCAGCGCGACGCCAACCTCATCGGCGGCGAATGGGTGGGCGCCGATGGCGGCGAGACCCTGGCCGTCACCAATCCCGCCACGGGCGAGATCCTCGGCCACGTGCCGAAATGCGGCGCCGCCGAGACGCGCCGCGCCGTCGCCGCCGCCCAGAAGGCCTTCGTGGGCTGGAGCCGCACCACGGCGGCCGAACGCGCCGAGAAGCTGCGCCGGCTCGCCGCCGCCATCGAGAAGAACAAGGAGGAGCTCGCCGTGCTCCTCACCACCGAGCAGGGCAAGCCGCTGGCCGAGGCGCGCGGCGAGATCTCGATCTCGGCGGCCTATGTCCAGTGGTTCGCCGAGGAAGCCCGGCGCGTCTACGGCGACACGATTCCTTCGCCGTGGCCGGGCCGGCGGATCATCGTGACGAAGGAGCCGGTCGGCGTGGTGGCCGCCATCACGCCCTGGAACTTCCCGTCCTCGATGCTGTCGCGCAAGCTCGGCGC
>JAIYAB010000377.1 GCA_027489275.1 Hyphomicrobiales bacterium | reverse complement strand
AGGCTTGAACTGGCAGCCGAGGATCTCCGTCTGGCCGTTCGAGCATTGGAATCTCTTGTCGGCGGGGTGGATGTCGAGGAGGTGCTCGATGAGCTCTTTGCCGGCTTCTGCATTGGGAAGTACTCTGTTTCACATGAAACAGGATTGAGACGAGCCATGACGTTCGACGTAATCGTGGTAGGCGGAGGCCACGCCGGAACCGAGGCCGGGACGGCCGCAGCGCGGATGGGCGCCAGAACCGCGCTGGTCACGCATCGGTGGGACACTGTCGGCGAGATGTCGTGCAACCCCGCAATCGGCGGGCTCGGCAAGGGCCATCTTGTGCGCGAGATCGACGCCCTGGATGGCGTCATGGCGAGGGCAGCCGACCTCGCCGGAATTCAGTTCCGCGTCCTGAACCGCCGAAAGGGACCGGCAGTCCGCGGTCCCCGGGCACAGGCGGACCGGGCGCTGTACAAGCGGGCTGTCCAGGACCTTGTGAAAGGCACGCCGAACCTGTCCGTTGTGCAGCGAGGTTGTGACGACCTTCTGCTCGCCGACTCGGGGATTGGCGGGGTCGTGGCCGACGGAATGACGCTTCGCGCGAAGTCCGTCGTGCTCACGACGGGGACCTTCATGAACGGGGTGATCCACATCGGCGAGCAAAGGTGGGCCGCCGGTCGAATCGGTGAGGCCCCGTCGACCAATCTGCCGGACGCCATTGCGCGCCTGGGCTTGCCGATGGGGCGCCTGAAGACAGGAACACCGCCTCGGCTCGATGGTCGGACGATCGAGTGGTCGGCCATCGAGATGCAGGACGGCGATCAGCCGCCCGAGCTTTTCTCGTGGTTTAGCGGCCCGCTGACCAGGCCACAGGTTCGCTGTGGAATCACGCGCACGACCGAAGCGGCGCATGACGTGATTCGCCAGAACCTGCACCGGTCGCCCATGTACTCCGGTGACATCGTGGGTCGGGGACCACGATACTGTCCGTCCATCGAAGACAAGACCGTTCGATTCGCCGACAAAACGAGTCATCAGGTTTTCCTCGAACCGGAGGGCCTCGATGATGACACGGTGTATCCGAATGGCATTTCCACCTCCCTGCCGGAAGATGTACAGCGCGCGTTCCTCGCGCTGATGCCGGGCCTCGAGAGGGCCAGAATCGTTCGGCCTGGCTACGCCATCGAATACGATTTCGTCGATCCGCGGGCATTGGATTCGCGGTTGGCCTGCAAGTCGATGTCAGGATTGTTCCTCGCGGGGCAGATCAATGGCACGACAGGATACGAAGAGGCAGCGGCACAAGGGCTTATCGCCGGTATCAATGCGGCCTGCCACGCTGCTGGAATGCCGGGTCACACCCTGGATCGAGCACGCGCCTACATGGGAGTGATGATCGACGACCTCGTGACCCGAGGCGTATCCGAGCCCTATCGCATGTTCACGTCGCGCTCGGAATACAGGCTGTCCTTGCGTTCGGACAACGCCGACGAGCGCCTGACGGAGCTCGGAGCCGCGATCGGTGTTGTCGGTGCAGAGCGTGCAAGGCGCTATGCGGCGCGGGCGGAGACGTTGGGCGATCTTCGGCGCACCCTGGACACCCGGACGCTGACGCCGACGGAAGCCGGTCGTCATGGCCTGAGGCTGAACCAGGACGGCGTTCGGCGAACCGCGTTTGATCTTCTGGCTTCGCCGGACATCTCGTTCGACGACATCACGCGGGTTTGGCCCGATCTGTCCGCGGCACCCGCCTGGGCTTCGGAACGCGTAGCCAATGACGCGCGCTATTCCGTTTATCTGGAGCGCCAGGCCGCCGATATCGAAGCGTTCCGACGCGACGAGTGCCTGACATTGCCAGCCGAGCTCGATTTCGGGACACTGCCGGGATTGTCCAGTGAGCTCCGCGCCAAACTGGAATCGATTCGTCCCCGAACCATCGGTCAGGCGGGGCGCATCGAAGGAATGACCCCGGCTGCGCTGACCGTTCTTGCGTCGTTCGGCAGGCGGGACCGCGCGGCGTGACCGCCTCAGACGATTGTGCCTATGCGCTTCGTCTCGTTCCGGTTTCACGTGAAACCGAAATGATGTTCGAGACCTATGTCGCTCTTTTGCGGAAGTGGCAGTCCGCGAAGAACCTCGTAGGTCCCGCGACGCTCGACACGATCTGGACCCGGCACATCGCGGACAGCGCCCAACTGTTCAGCCTCGCGCCGGATGCCAAGCGGTGGGTAGATATCGGCTCCGGTGCGGGCTTTCCGGGAATCGTTCTTGCCATCATGGGCAAGTCAACGCCGGGCTTTCATGTCGATCTCGTCGAGAGCAACGGGCGAAAATGCGCGTTCCTGCGCGAGGTGGTTCGTACCCTGAGACTGCCGGCCAGCGTCCATAACGGCAGGATCGAGGACGTTCTGGATCGCCTACCGGGGCCCATCGACGTCCTGACCGCTCGCGCCCTGGCGCCACTGTCCGAGCTGCTGCGACTGGGGCGAAAGCTGTTGACAACAGGGACCCTCGGACTCTTTCCAAAGGGACAAGATCTAGAGGATGAATTGACCTTAGCCGCTAAATATTGGAGTATCCAAGCAACGACGGCGGCCAGTATCACCGATGCCAGGGGGCGGATCCTGGTGGTTCAGAGCGCTGTGCCGCGGGTCGTTTCGTAACCGTTCTTCTTGAGGCGATGCTGATGTCCGGTGAATCGATTCGGCTGAGTCGGTCGGGGAGCGAGCCCCGCGTGCTCGCCCTCGCGAACCAGAAGGGTGGCGTCGGCAAGACCACCACGGCCATCAACCTGGGCACTGCGCTGGCGGCGATCGGCGAGCGCGTTCTCATTGTCGACCTTGACCCGCAGGGTAATGCGTCGACCGGGCTCGGCATCGATCGAAAGAGCCGTACACGCTCGACCTACGACGTGCTCGTCGGCGACGCCAGCCTCGGACAGGTCGTTCTCGAAACGGCGGTGCCCCGGCTCAGCGTGGCGCCGTCGACGTTGGACCTTCTCGGTGTCGAGCTTGAGATAGCGTCCGAGAAGGATCGGGCGTTCAGGCTTCGCGGCGCGATCCGCGCCCTCCATGCGCAGTCGCTGGAGGCGCAGGAGGACGGGTTTACCTACATTCTTGTCGATTGCCCGCCGTCACTAAATCTTCTGACCATCAACGCGATGTCGGCAGCGGATGCCGTGCTGGTGCCCCTGCAATGCGAATTCTTCGCGCTCGAGGGCCTCAGTCAGCTTCTCAAGACCGTCGAGCAGGTGCGGGCGGCCCTGAACCCCCGCCTGAGCATCCACGGCATCGTCCTCACCATGTTCGATCCGCGCAACAACCTGTCGACCCAGGTCGTCGAGGATGTTCGCCAGTTCATGGGCGAAAAGGTCTATGACACCATCATTCCGCGCAACGTCCGGGTGTCCGAGGCGCCGTCGCACGGCAAGCCGGTGCTCCTCTACGACCTGAAATGCACCGGCTCCCAGGCCTATCTCCGCCTCGCATCGGAAATCATTCAGCGCGAACGCGCCTTGCAGGCCGCGTGACATGACGATCGTGTTTCGCGCAGGACAGGAGGCCTCCATGGCCGAAGAGCAGATCCGTCCCCGTCTCGGCCGTGGCCTGGCCGCTCTGATCGGCGATGCCGGCGACGAGGTGGCTGCCGTCGACCGGGCGCGCGGCCAGCGCCGTGTGCCGGTGGAGTTCCTGCGGCCGAATCCGCGCAACCCGCGCAAGAGCTTCGACGACGCAGACCTCGACGATCTCGCGTCCTCGATCAAAGAGAAGGGCATCATCCAGCCCATTCTGGTTCGCACGCTGCCCGGGATGGCCGATGTCTACGAGATCATCGCCGGCGAGCGCAGATGGCGCGCTGCCCAGCGGGCCGGGTTGCACGACGTCCCGGTGATCCTGGTCGAGGCGGGCGACCGTGAAGCGCTCGAGCTGGCAATCATCGAGAACGTACAGCGCACGGATCTCAATCCGCTCGAGGAGGCGCTCGGCTACGAGCGGCTTATCAGCGAATTCAGCTACGCCCAGGCTGATCTAGGCCGGATCATCGGCAAGAGCCGGAGCCATGTCGCGAACACGCTGCGTCTTCTCAAGCTGCCGGAGAGCGTGAAGTCTCACGTCCTCAAGGGCGAGTTGAGCGCGGGCCACGCGAGGGCTCTGCTCTCCGTCTCCGATCCCGAGGCGGCGGCCCGGCGGGTGATCGAGAAGGGCCTGAACGTCCGCGATGTCGAGCGGATGGCGCAGGAGGAGAGTTCGGCCGGTCCGCTGGAGGTCAAGTCCGCCGAAAAGCCTACTCCGCGGGAGAAGGACCCGGATACGAGGGCCCTCGAAAAGGCCCTGGAGGATGTCCTCGGGATGACCGTGGAGATCCGGCACGGCGCCCGCGGCGGCGAGGTTCGCATTCGCTACAAGACGCTCGACCAGCTCGATACCGTTTGCCGACGACTCAGGGACTGACGGTCGCTGCCTCGTCTGACGAGCCTTGTGCGGTCGGATGCGCATTGGCGATCGCCGCTGGGCGGTTGACTATGCCCGCGCCGGACAGGTCCGAGACGATCCGATCCCGCGCCGCGGCGTCTTCTTCCAGCAGATGGACGTCGACGGCGTCGGCTGTCCGGAAGTTCGGGTCATTCATCGCTTCCACGGCCGTGCCGGAGAGTATGGCGGCGACGTGGCTCCGGCCTGCCTGATCATGCCTGACGGCAATGAGCACACCCGTCCCGATGTCGGCAAGCCGGTCGATCGAGAAGGTGGTGACGATGTAGCGTCGACCCGAGACGCCTCGCCACGCACCGAACCGACCCTCCATCCCCAATGCCCTTGCCACGCCGAGGGTCTCGCGCACCGGCAAGCAGTCTGCCGACGAGAAAGCTCCGAACGGAGTGCCGGTGCGCATGGATCGAGACTCACGTGGTCGGCGGGAACAAAATAAGAACATCCTCCGACTGTGGCGTCAAGCGCAGCGATATCTCAAGCCCTGCGCGCTGCGAGTTCGGCATGGCCCTCGCGAAGAATGACGTCCATCTCCGTCTCGATGGTGTCCTTCAGCCGCTCGAAAAAGACGTCGCGCGGCAAGCCGGCCGGAATGACCGGCAAGATGGACACGATAATCGTACCCTGGCGATGGGCGAGGCTGCGACGCGGCCAATAGAGGCCGGAGTTCAGGGCGATCGGCAGGCAGGGGACGCCGAGGTTCTCGTAGACGTGGGACACTCCCTGCCGATACGCCGGCGGTGCTCCGGCGGGTCTGCGCGTGCCTTCCGGAAAGAACAGGATCTGGCGGCCGTTTCCGTTCCGGACCTCTTCACGCGCGCGCTGATTGAGTTTGCTCATCACGTTGCCGCCACCGCGGCGGTCCACCGGCAGCATGTGCGCCTTCAGCGCGTACCAGCCGAACAGCGGTATCCAGGTGAGCTCGTGCTTGAGGATGAAGCAAGGGTCGTCGAAGAGGCCGATGAGAGCGAATGTCTCCCAGATCGACTGGTGCTTGCTGGCAACGAGCAGGGGCCCCGGCTGAATCCGCTCCCGACCGCGCACCTCCAGATGAATGCCTCCCACCACGCGGCACAGCCAGACAAAGTACCGTCCCCAGCCGCGGACATAGGCCATGATGACCGATCGCGGTAGAAACAGCGCCGGGATTGCCGCGATCATGATGGCAACGAGACTGAGGTACAGACACGCATTGAGCGCCAGTGAACGCGGCGAGGGCATGGGAGCTCCGCTTGAGGGGTTCCCCTCCCTTGGCCCAGACTCACATCGGACGCAAGCCCGCGGCGCTGCCTGGGACGCGTGCCGCCGCTGTCCCTGTTGCCGCGTCGCTCGGGCCGAACTGCATGCGTGCAACCGCCGCAACATACTTCACGTACTCGAACGCCAGCAGTTTCGCGAGTTGCGGCTCCCGCCACCACCCATCGATGTCCATGGTTTCAGGTACGACGGAATGGGCAAAGATCTTCACGTCAGGCAGGACGTGGCCGATCTCGGCCAGCGTGCGCGGCATGTGGTAGGTCGACGTGACGATCAGAAGCGAGCGGAAGCCGTGCTGACGGGCCCAGAGCCTCGTCTGCTCCGCGTTGCCGATGGTGTTGAGCGCCCGGTAGTCGAGGTCGACGCAGCACGCAAACGCCGAGCGTGCATCCGGGTGGACACGGGACAACTCCTCCCGGGTCGTCTTCTCGTTGACGCCTGTGATCAGCAGCCGCGCTCCGCGTCCCCGCAACAGCAGGTCCACGGCCTCGTTGATTCGATCCGCGCCCCCGGTCAGCGCCACGATTCCGTCAACGGGCTCGCGGACCAGACTCTCTGTCCGCTCGAGCGCGGCGACGAACAGCCAGAATCCGCCGGCTAGAACCACGCTCCCTGCAACGGCTCCCGTCAGGATGAGATTTCGGGCCCAGCGCACAACTGCGATCATCGTGACCGTCTCGCCCCCTTCCGGGCCCCTGCGCGACCCGTCGAGCCCCGAGTCGCACTATCCTAGCGCGCAATGCGGCAGGGCCTTGGCGCAAGATTGCACAAATGCAGGCTCTGCTTCTAGCCGAGCTCGAGCAAAGTCCGTCGCACCGTCAATCGTGAGACGATCGCGGTCAGCCCCGCGACCACGCTGGCAATCGCGGCAATGGCGAGATAACCGCCGCCGCCGAGGTCGATTGTGCCGAAAAGGGCCTGGATCTGCGTTCCTCCGGGCGTCGCGACCACGGTGGCCGCGAGCGCGCCCGCACCGAGAAAGAAAACCGCCGCGCAAGCCCCGCCGATCGCGCCCCCGCGCATCCCGAGGCGCAGGAAATGCTTCTGGAATTCGCGCGCGATGTAATCGTCGCTGGCGCCGACGAAGTGCAGGACCTCGACGATTTCCCGGTTGCCGGCCATGGCCCCGCGCGTGGCGAAGACCACGGCCAGGCCTGTCGCCGCGAGGACCAGGATCATGATGCCGATGCCGAGCAGAACCAGCGTGTTGGCCATGGTTCCGAGCCGATCGATCCACAATCGATGGTCGTCCAGCGTCGCGCCGCGTACCGTATCTGCGAGGCTGCGCCGCAAGGCGCCGAAATCGGGGCGCCGCTCCGGGTCGATCTGGAGAACGATGATTCGGGGAACGGGAAGCTCGTCAAAGTTCAGTCCGGTGCCGAGCCACGGTTCGAGCAGCCGCTCAGACTCGGCACGGGTATAGGCGCGGACAGCGGTCACGCCGGGTGTCGCGCGCGAGAGACTCACGGCGCGGGCCACGTCGGCATCGACGTCACGGGCCGGAGCCGGACGGACCTGGATCGTAACCTCCCGGGCCACCGAGGAACGCCAGCCGGCCGATGCTTCGCTGACAAGCTGCGCGGCCCCGGCGGTCAACCCCGCCAGAAAGGTCATGATGGCGATCACCGTGACGAGCGCGCGACCGGCGATCGACGCCGCAGGCACCAACGGCTGCTGGCCGTGGCGGGCAGGATCCTCCTCGGAACGCACGACCCACGGCAGGCGTGTCATCCACGGCTGCTGGACGAGCCGCGGCATGCGGTTCGCCCAGTCGTGCAGCCTGTCCCGCCAGGCGCTAATCATAGACATGGAGCCGCCCGTCTCCGAGCACCAGTCGACGCGCTCCATCGAACTGATCCATCAGGGCGATGTCGTGAGTGGCGATGACGATGGCGGTCCCTGCCTTGTTGAGTTCGACGAACAGTCGCAAGAGCCGCCTGGCGAGCGTAGGGTCGACGTTTCCGGTGGGCTCGTCGGCCAGGAGCAGTTGTGGCTGGGCGATCAGCGCCCGCGCAATCGCCGCCCGCTGCTTTTCGCCGCCCGATAGAACGGGCGGCATGACGTGCATGCGCTCGCCGAGGCCCACCCAGCGCAGGAGCTCGATGACCTCGGCGCGATAGGATGTCTCGTCCCGCCCTTGCACCCGGAGCGGCAGGGCGACGTTTTCGTAGGTGGTGAGATGCTCGAGCAGCCGGAAGTCCTGGAACACCACGCCCATCCGACGACGCAATGCGGTGAGCGTGTCCTTCTCGATTCCGGCGACGTCGTGCCCGAACAGGTTGATCAGGCCGCGCGTCGGCTTCAGCGCGGGGAGAATCAGGCGCAGCAGCGTGGTCTTGCCCGCGCCCGAGGGGCCGGTCAGAAACTGGAACGATTGCGGTTCGATGGAAAAGGTGATGTCGCGGAGCACCTCCGGTCCCATCCCGTAACGCAAACCGACGTTTTCGAAGCGGACCACCGTCACTCCGTCAGGTTCTGGCCGCGCCCCGGCGGGATCTTCACCATTCGTTAACGCTCCCCGGCCACGAATGGACGCCGCGACCGGAGGGCCGGGTCGGAAACCGCCGCCTGATTCGCCATGCTCATTGTCTGTCCGTCCTGCGCAAGCACTTATTCTCTCACCCCCGAGCAATTGGGAGCCGGGAGGAAGCTGCGCTGCGCCGCCTGTCGGCACGAGTGGTTTGCCACACCCCCGCAGGATGACGGGGGAGACGCGTCGCCGTTTCCGCCGCTGGCGGATGACCCACAACCGGAGCCGCCGCAAGTCGTGCCGCCGGAGAACGCCGCAGCCGCGGCCGAACCTGCGAAGCCGCGCGGCAGGCGGACGAGAAAGCCAACCTCCGGCCCCAGGATCTCGCTGCGCGATCGGGCGAAAGGCATGGCCGCAACACTGCGCCGGGCTTCGCCGCTCCACCTCGGTGCGGCAGCGCTGGTGCTGGTCCTCGCGACCGGCGTCGTCCAGCGCAAGACGATCGTGGGCGCGGCGCCTCAGACGGCCAGGCTCTATGCGGCGCTCGGCCTTCCTGTGAACTTGCGCGGCCTCGAGTTCCACGGCGTCCGCTCCTCCCTCGTCAAGGACGGCGACCAGAGCATCCTCGTGGTTGAGGGCGAAATCCGCGCTGTTTCGAAAGCGGCGGTCGATATTCCGCGCCTGCAGCTCAGCCTGCGCGGCGCAGACGGCCACGAAATCTATGCATGGACCGCAGAAGCGCCGCGCGCGGCCCTTCAGCCCGGCGAGACGACCGCCTTCCGTGCGCGTCTCGTAGCACCCCCGAGCGAGGGGCTGGACGTCGTGGTACGCTTCGTCGAACGCGACGCCCGGGTCGCCAGGCAAGAGACCGGGACTGCAGGGACCAACCGATGATCGATCGCCGCCGGGTGAAGGTGCTGTTCGACGAGGCGACCATCGCCCGGCGCAACGAAGAGATTGCCCGGGAGATTGCGGCCAGCGAGCCGAAGGATCTGCTGGTCGTGGCCATCCTCAAGGGCAGCTTCATGTTCGCGGCCGACCTGATCCGCGCGATGCACCGTTCAGGCCTGGCCCCGCAGGTCGAGTTCATGCACCTGTCGAGCTATCGTGCGGCCACGGTGTCGTCCGGGCAGGTGGCCATCCTGCGCGACGTGGACAGCGAGGTACGGGACCGCGACGTACTGCTGGTCGACGACATCCTCGAATCCGGCCGCACCATTGCGTTTGCGAAGGATCTGCTGGCGGCCCGGGGCGCGCGGGTATCGACCTGCGTCCTGCTGGAGAAGCCCGGCAAGCGCGCCGTCAGCGTCAAGCCGGACTTCGTCGGTTTCGTCTGCCCCGACCTGTTCGTCGTCGGCTACGGGATGGACGTTGCGCATTCTTTCCGGGAACTTCCGTTCATCGGCGTCGTCGAGAAGGACGGCGACGCGACCCCGCCGAACGACTGAACTGCGAGCTGACCATGGCCGTGATCCTGATCGCCGACGACGAGGAACCGCTGCGGGGCTTCGTCGCCCGTGGTCTTCAGTTGGATGGGCACACGGTGCACGCGGCGGAGGACGGCGCCGAGGCCCTCGACATGCTCCTGCAGCCCGGCGCGTCGTATGACCTGTTGCTGACCGACATCCGGATGCCGATGATGGACGGCATCGCCCTTGCCCTGGCGGCCGCGCAGGCCAGGCCCGCGATGCCGATCATGCTGATGACCGGCTACGCCGACCAGCGAGAGCGGGCGCGCAACCTCGACGTCCTGATCCGCGAAGTGCTGACGAAGCCCTTCACGCTCGCGGATCTTCGATCCGCGGTCCGCCAGGTGCTCGACGGTCCACCTCCATCGTGAAACCTCAGCCGTTGATCCACCAGATCGCGGCGTTGAGCAGGGTCGCGAATGTCACCCAGGCGAGGTAGGGCGCCAGCAGCCAGGCCGCCGTGCGGTCCACCTGGGCAAACAGGCGGATCGTGATCGCGATGGCCACGAGGAAGACCCCGATCACAACCAACCCTGCGCCGGGGCTGTTCATCCCGAAGAACGCGATCGACCAGGACGCATTCAGGGCGAGCTGGACCAGATAGGCGGCGATGGCCGCCGGCCGTCCCGGCGTGCCGCGGGGCGTCTGGAGGATGCGCCAGAACGCCACGGCCATCATCGCGAACAGGATCGTCCACACCGGGGCGAACAGCCAGTTCGGCGGGTTGAACCAAGGCTTCTCGATCTGGGCGTACCAGCCCTGGATCTGGGGACGGGTCACGATGCCACCGGCCGCGCTGAGGGCGATCGAAAGGCCGGCCGCGACCAAGGCATGGATGACCGGCCGCATGCGTGAGGCGGGCGGCGCGTCGGGGGTGCTGCTGATGCTCATCGATCCTCGCGGGTCTGGCCAAGAGCCCTCTAGATAGGCTACTCCAGCCCCCGTTCACAGCCGACCCCTGCATGCACCGCGCCTCCCTGCCCGGGGACGCGTTCCTTCCCGACGCTGCCGGGTCCGTTCGACGTCGCGCCTCGATACCGGAGACCATTCATGTCCGAGCGCAGCAAACCCCCCGTTTCCCATCGTGGTTCTGCAAAGACGTCGAGAGCGTCCACTGCCGCGAAGTCCAATGCTCCCTGGAGCAAGCGCAGCCTCGGGGCGCAGGCACTCGGCCGGATTGACGAGGCGACCCGCGCGGTGGTGCCCCCCATCCACGTCTCGACCACCTTCATCCGCGACGCGGATAACCAGTACAGTTCCGGGTTCGTCTATGGCCGTCCCGACAACGAGACGGTCCGCGAGGCCGAGGCCATCCTCGCCATGTGGGAGGAGGCCGAGGCGGCCATGCTCTTCGGCTCCGGCATGGCGGCGGCGACCTCTGTCTTCATGGCGCTGGCGCCGGGCGATCACGTGCTGGCGCCGACGGTCATGTACTGGGCGTTGCGCAACTGGTTGATGACGGAAGCCAGGCACTGGGGCCTGGACGTCGAGTTGGTGGACACGAGCGACATCGATGCGGTCCGCGCGGCGGTGCGACCTGGCCGGACCAGGCTGATATGGCTCGAGACGCCATCCAATCCCTTGTGGAGCATCAGCGACATCGCTGCGATTTCGGCCATCGCCCATGAGGCGGGCGCGAGGGTGGGCGTGGACTCGACGGTGGCGACCCCGGTCTTCACGCGTCCGCTGGCGTTGGGCGCCGACATCGTCATGCATGCGGCGACCAAGGCGCTGAATGGCCATTCGGACGTGATCGCCGGCGCGTTGGCGAGTGCGCGAAAGGATGCCTTCTGGGAGCGGATCGTCGCCATCCGGAAGAATTTCGGCGCAGTCCTCGGTCCGTTCGAGGCGTTTCTGCTCATTCGGGGCATGCGCACTCTCGACCTGCGCGTGCGGACGGCCTCTGCCTCCGCCGCCGATCTCGCCCACCGCTTCGTGCGGCACCCCCACGTGGGGGAGGTGCTCTATCCCGGCCTGGCGTCGCATCCGGGGCATGATATCGCGGCGCGCCAGATGACCGGCGGCTTCGGGCACATGCTGTCCGTCCGCGTCCGTGGCGGCGAGGCGAGCGCCGTCGCCACGGCGGCAGGCGTCGACCTGTGGAAACGCGCGACGTCGCTCGGCGGGGTCGAAAGCCTCATCGAGCACCGGGCGTCGATCGAGGGGCCAGGCAGCCCCTGCCCGCCGGATCTGCTGCGGCTGTCCGTGGGGATCGAGGATCCCGACGACCTGTTCCGCGACCTCGACCGCGCGCTCGCCAGGGCGCATGGCTGAGCCGGCTCCTGGGGGGCCGTCTCACCCGCCGCGCGTCAGCAGGCGCTCGATCTCGGGCACGGGGTGCTTGACATAGTCCTTGGCGATTTCGGCAACGACCGCCTTCTGCAGGTCGGAAGGCAAGCTGGCGCGCAGTACCGCGAGTGTCCGCGGCGGCGCGACGATGACGAGCCTGTCGACCGCGATGTCCTTCGAGAACCGGGCCAGGGTCTCCACGGTCCGGCGCGCGAAGGCTTTCTCCGCCATGTCGTGCCAGTCCGTCTGTGCCACTGACGATCGGCCCTGGCCGACGGAGGAGTGGCTCGTGCCGGGCGAGTCGGATCCCTGTTCGGATGTTCGCGGATTCTCGTCGTCCTCCATCACGTTCTGGATGCTGAAGTTCGGCAGGTCGTGGTCCCCGTCCTGGCGGATGAACAGCGCCTTGCGCCCGTCGCTGACCAGTATCCACGTCCCGTGCATGATGCGCACAGCCGTCATGACGATCCTCCCCGCTCATGTGCTCGCTGGGAGAATGGCCCCGGCGCGGGGGAGGTTCCTCGACTCAGATCAACCCGAGCCCGCGATCGTCAGGAATTGCCGCCGTCGAGAAGGCGCCGCGCGATGACCTGGGCCTGGATTTCGGCCGCTCCCTCGAAAATGTTGAGGATGCGCGCGTCGCACAGGACGCGGGAGATCTCGTATTCCAGTGCGAAGCCGTTTCCGCCATGGATCTGCAGTGCGTTGTCGGCCGCCGCCCATGCTATGCGGGCGCCGAGAAGCTTCGCCATTCCCGCCTCGAGGTCGCAGCGTTTTCCCTCGTCCTTGGCGCGGCCGGCGAAATAGGTGAGCTGGCGCGCGATGTTCACCTCCACCGCCATCATCGCCAGCTTGTCGGACACCCGCGGGAACGCCACCAGCGGCTTGCCGAACTGGATGCGCTCCTCGGCATAGCGCAGGCCGAGGTCCAGCGCCGATTGGGCCACGCCGACCGCGCGCGCTGCCGTCTGGATGCGCGCCGATTCGAAGGTCTGCATCAGCTGCTTGAAGCCCTGTCCCTCGACGCCGCCGAGGAGGTTGGCGGCTGGAACCTCGAAGGCATCGAAGGCGAGCTCGTATTCCTTCATGCCCCGATAGCCGAGGACCTCGATTTCGCCGCCCGTCATCCCGTTGGCTGGGAACGGCTCTTCGTCGGTGCCGCGCGGCTTTTCGCCGAGCAGGATGGAGAGGCCCTTGTAGCCCGGCTCGTCCGGGTTCGTGCGCACCAGCATCGTCATGACGTCGGCGCGCACCGGGTGGGTGATCCAGGTCTTGTTGCCGGTGACCCTGTAGAGATCGCCTTCGCGGACCGCGCGGGTGCGCAGCGAAGCGAGGTCGGAGCCGGTGTTCGGCTCGGTGAAGACGGCGGTCGGCAGCACCTCGCCCGCAGCGATCTTCGGCAGCCAGGACGCCTTCTGCTCCTGCGTGCCGCCGCACAGGATCAGCTCGGCGGCGATCTCCGAGCGCGTGCCGAGCGATCCGACGCCGATATAGGCGCGCGAAAGCTCTTCGGAGACGACGCACATCGACACCTTGCCGAGGCCCAGCCCGCCGAACTCCTCCGGCAGCGTCAGGCCGAAGACGCCGAGCTCGGCCAGCTTGTCGACGACCTCCATGGGAATGTAGGCGTTGTCGAGGTGCCACTGGTGCGCGTGCGGCAGCACCTCGGTCTCCGAGAACTTCCGCATCCCCTCGCGGATCGCCTCGAGCGTCTCGTCGAGGCCGGCATCGCCAGTCGTGGCCGCGCCTTGCGCCGTCCGCATCAGCTCGACGAGACGCGCGCGATGGATGGCCGTGTTGCCATCGTCGATCAGCGTGTCGATGGCCGGAATGCGGCGCGCCGCCACCGTCCCGGCCGACAGCCCCATGGCGGGCAGGCGCAGGATCTCGCCCTGGCTCATCGGGATGCCGCCGAACACCTGCGCGCAGTACTCTCCTGCCCCGATGGCGATCAGCAGCTCCTCGGTCTCGCCGAGCCGCCCTTCGGATGCGAGACGGCGGCCATAGGCCGCAAGTTCGCGGACCGCCTCAGCATAGGTGGCGAGCCAGGCGAGGCCATGGCAGGCATGCTGCTCCCGGTCGACCAGGGCCGCGGAGATGCGTCCGTCCTGCAGCACGTTCCGGCGGACTGCGGCCACGGCGTCGCCCAGCAGCGCAGACAGCGCGACACCGGCCTCTTCCGCGAGGCCGATCCAGTCGCGGCGCGGCGCGGCGGTGGTCTGGGCGGCGGCATGTCGGATCATCGGCGCACTCCGTCGGTACCGGCGCGGCTTTTCGCGCCGCAGCAAGACTATCGCATTGCAGCATGGCCGCGCTGCGCCATCAATCGGCCGTTGGACGGAGCGGCGACCCTTCGCGTCCCGGTCAGCCGCGCCGTGTCGCAAGCGCGACGCCGGCCGCCGTCACGACCAGCCCCACCACCTGAACCGGCAGCATGCGCTCGCCGAACAGCAGAAAGGCTTCGATCGCTACGGCCGGAGGCACGAGATAGATCAGCGTCGCGGCGCGAGACACCGCCCCGTGGCGGATGAGGAGCAGCAACAGGCCGATGGCTCCCAGCGACAGGGCTAGAACTGACCATGCCATCGTGGCCACGACGGTGACGTTCCAGATAATGTGCATGTCTTCCAGAAGCACGGCGACGGGCAGCGTGACGAGGAAGGCCCCGACATATTGCAGCGCTGTAACCGTGCGCAGGTCCCCGGTGGCGATGAACCGCTTCTGGTAGAAGGTGCCAAAGGTCACGG
>JAIYAB010000320.1 GCA_027489275.1 Hyphomicrobiales bacterium | reverse complement strand
GGCCTGGATGAGGGAGGCCTTGTCGCGCTTCGTGCCGGCCGGCGGATTGGGCGCGGGTGCGGCCCCGCAGGCGCACTCGTCCGGGTTGGGCGCCCGCGTCTCGCCCCGCCCGGTGGCATCCCCGTACCGGAGCCTCTCGCCATCCGAGCCGCGCTACCCCTCCCTGCCCGGCCTCGCGATGCTGGCCGGCACGTCGGCGGCCAGATACCCGCGACTGCCCCCCTACCGCCGCCGCGGGACGGGCCCCGGCAGCCGCCACGCCTACCAGACCGGGCACGCCCTCGCCGTCTGGCCGATGTACGACCCGTCACAGGACGCGCTGCCCGACGTCAGGCCCCGCAGGGTCCAGCCGAAGAAGGCCTCAGGTCGCGCGCGCGGCGCCGGAAAAGGCACCCCCAGCGCGCGGCAAAGGCCGCGGCACAACTACCCGCGCCAGACGGCCTCGGGCAGTGCCGTGCCAAGCGGCGAGGAGCTCCTGGACAAGTTCAATCGAGCCCTGGCCCGGGATGCGTCGCGTCCTCCCCGTGAGGATATCCCTGCGGGCGACGAGCGCCTCGGCCGGCGGCCGGACGATCAACGCAAGACGTCCCGGCCGCCCGTCGAAGATGAACGCCTCGGTCGGCGGCCCGGGGATCCAAACCCCATCGTCAGGACCGGCGACGAACGCCTCGGACGCAGGCCCGACGATGTGGGAGGGATGACCCACCGTGGCGGGAGAGCCCAGACGATCACTCCCCCGGTAGGGAGACGCGACGACCCGTACAGCTACTACGGACGGGGAACGCTCCAGAACCCCATCATCGGCCGACCGACTGAGGCTCCACCCCCCACCTTCAGCGACGACGAGCCCGAGACGCGAGGCTCGGGCAGCAGCGGCACGTCGAAGGCGGACGCGCCGGAACATGGTGCGGGGACACACCACGATCCCTACATCCGACGCCGCACGTGACGCGGAGCGGGACTAGCGGTTCACGCTCCAGGGATCGATCACGTTCAGGCCGGCGGCATTGAATGCACTCGCGTCGCGCGATGCCACGTCGAACCCGTGCGCGGCGGCAATCGCGGCGATGTAACCGTCGGGCGTGGGGAAGCCTCTCCCGGCTTCGCGTGCCTTGACGGCCAGATGGGCATAGCGCCGCGCCGCCGATGTGTCGAAGTGTAAGATGCGACCGACGAACAGATTGAGCACATCGTCGAGGGCCGCCGCCAGCGTGTCCTTGCGCCTGCCAGTCGGCAAGGCACCGACGCCAAAGAGAAGTTCAGCCACGCTGATGCTGGACAGGAATAGCGTCTCGGCCGCCTGATCGTCGAGCCATGCACGCACGCGAGGGTGCGGCTCGCGCGTCATCGCCTCCGAGACGACATTGGTGTCGAGGAGGATCACTCGAAGCGCATCGGCTCGGCGGGACGCGTATCGCGGACCTGTTCGAGGGCCTCGACATCCGCATTGGTGACGCCGTATTTCTGGCCTATCTCTGAGAGGGCGGTGCCGAGCCGCAGCCGACCCTCGGGACGAACGGCAGCCTCCAGAATGGCGCGCATTTCCGCCTCCGTGCTGCGATTATGCTGCGCTGCGCGGACCTTCAGGGCGCGATGTACCTCCTCGGAGAGGTTGCGGATGGTGACGGCGGCCATGATAGCGCCCTCCATGGAATGACTGCGACGCTATCAAGGTAGGATAAGTGATGGCATTCCTCAAGATCGATGGCGGCGACCACGCCCCGACGAGCCCCATTCTTTGGCCTGCGTGCCTCACGCCTCGTCCGCCGACAGGCCGACCCACTCAAGACGTCAAGGCCCACGAACTACCCGGCGCGCTGAGGCGAGATCGGAGCAGTCCCGCAGAACGAAGCTGAACGCCGTGAACGCCCGCCAGACGCCTGCTCCGGTGTCCGGCATGGGTGAAGTCAGGATCAATCCCGCCACCCACATCTAATCCCGCAGAACGAAGCTGGAGCCGGAGGCGTATCGTCGTTACCTCGACCCGGTTTTTCTCATCGGGCCAATCATCGCAGGGATCGCATCACTGAGCATTTTTTGGACTGAAGGCGCTACAGTGAAACATGCCAGTGCTAGAATTTGCATGAACCATAGGAGGAGTACTGGATGCGCTTGCTGTCGGGCCTTCTCACGTCCTTCATTCGCAACGGCAGCCTGATCCTCACCGATGCAGGCGGGAACAAGCACACCTTCGGCGGCGCCGGTCCTGGCCCGACTGTCCATGTCCGTCTCCACGATCCTGCCCTCCATACGAAGCTCGCGATCAACCCTGAGCTTTATGCAGGCGAAGCCTACATGGACGGCACCCTGACCTTTGAAGAGGGGTCCGGCGTCGGCGACCTCCTGTCCCTCTTCTCGGTGAACCGGACGGGGCTCGGCACTCACGCATCCCAGAAGGTTCTCAGGCGTCTCCTGCGCAGCTTCAAGCGCTGGCAGCAGGCCAATCCTATCGGACGGTCGGCATCGAATGCGCGCCACCACTACGACCTATCGACGGACCTCTATCGCCTGTTTCTCGATGAGGGCCTCAACTACTCCTGCGCCTTCTTCGAGAACCCGGAGGCGGATACTCTGGAGCAGGCCCAGCAGGCAAAGCTGAGCCGGATTACGGCTAAACTCGCCCTCTCTCCCGACATGACGGTCGCCGAGATCGGTTCAGGATGGGGATCTCTCGCGATCCACATCGCTCGATCGACAGGAGCACGCGTCACGGCCATCAACGTCTCCCCCGAACAGATCAAGATTGCCCGCACCCGAGCCGAAGCCGCAGGCGTCGCCGACCGTGTGACCTTCAAGGAGTGCGACTATCGCAACCTCGAAGGCACTTTCGACCGCGTCGTCTCCGTCGGCATGATGGAGCATGTCGGCGTGACGCAGTTCGATACATACTTCCGCAAGATCGGCGACCTGCTGGCGCCTGGCGGGTATGGCGTCATCCACTGCATCGGGCGCATGAGCCCGCCCGGTACGACCAGCCCCTTCATTCAGAAGTACATTTTTCCCGGCGGATACGTTCCAGCGCTATCCGAGGTCTTCGCAGCAACCGAGCGGACGGGGATGTGGGTCGCAGACATGGAAGTCCTTCGCCTCCACTACGCCTACACGATCCGACACTGGCGCGAGCGCTTCATGGCGCGGCGCGAGGAGGCCGCCGCCCTCTACGACGAGCGTTTTTGCCGCATGTGGGAGTTTTATCTGACCGCGGTCGAACTCGGTTTCCAGCACGGATCGAACATGGTCTTCCAGATCGCCGTCTCGCGCAGCCGTGATGCCGTCCCCCTCAGCCGTGACTTCATGTTCCCAATGGCGCGTCCTTCGTCTGCATGAACCGAGACGATTGCGCCGGCGTGCATCGTACTGACTGTTTGCATTTCGCCGGCCAGCCTCGTCGGCCGATAAGGATCAAGAGTTGCAATACACCAGCCCGCGCACGGGAGTTGACGCCGCGATGCGTGCGTTGGACAACGGGCGTCGTGCGGATGTTGAGACTGCATGCCGCAAGGCAAAGTCTCAGGCAGAACAAGGACAGATCCCTTGCCGAAGGTTGCGTTGATTACGGGGGTGACTGGCCAGGATGGCGCTTATCTGGCGGAGCTCTTGCTCGACAAAGGTTACACCGTCCACGGCATCAAGCGTCGCTCGTCGTCCTTCAATACGGGACGGATCGAGCACCTCTACCAGGATCCGCACGAGCACGATCCCCGCTTCATCCTCCACTACGGCGACATGACGGATGCGACGAACCTCATCCGCATCGTGCAGGAGACGCAGCCCGACGAGATTTACAACCTCGCCGCCCAGTCGCATGTCCAGGTCAGCTTCGAGACGGCCGAGTACACGGCCAATGCCGACGGGATCGGCACGCTGCGCCTGCTCGAGGCAATCCGCCTGTTGAAGCTGACGGACAAGACGCGCTTCTACCAGGCCTCGACGTCGGAGCTGTATGGCCTCGTGCAGGAGGTGCCGCAGAAGGAGACGACGCCCTTCTACCCGCGCAGCCCCTACGCGGCCGCCAAGCTCTATGCCTACTGGATCACGGTGAACTACCGGGAAGCCTACGGCATGCATGCGTCGAACGGCATCCTCTTCAACCACGAGAGCCCGATCCGCGGCGAGACCTTCGTCACCCGCAAGATCACGCGCGCCGTGGCCGCCATCCACCACGGCCTGCAGGACAAGCTCTATCTCGGCAACCTGGATTCCCGCCGCGACTGGGGCCACGCGCGCGACTATGTCCGCGGCATGTGGCAGATCGTTCAGCAGGACACGCCCTCAGACTTCGTCCTCGCCACGGGTGAGACGCATACGGTGCGCAAGTTCGTCGAACTGGCCTTCGCCGAGGTCGGCCGCAGCATCGAATGGCACGGGGAGGGCGTGGCGGAGACGGGCCGTGACGCTGCGACGGGCGCCGTCCTCGTCGAGGTCGATCCGCGCTATTTCCGGCCGACGGAAGTGGACCTCCTCATCGGCGACCCGACCAAGGCCCGCACCGTGCTCGGCTGGACGCACGAGATCGGCCTTGGCGAGTTGGTCAGGGAGATGGTGGGCGAGGACGTCGCCTTGATGGGGCGGCAGCGTCGGCCGGGGAGGGAGTGAGGGTGTACGCCATCGAGGGCAAGCGGATCTTCGTCGCGGGCCACCGCGGCATGGTCGGATCGGCGCTCCTGCGCCGGCTCGCTTCCGAGGATTGCGAAGTGCTGACGGCAGGACGCGGCACGGTGGACCTGCGCGACCAGGCGCAGACGCGAGACTGGATGCTGCGCGAGAAGCCTGACGCCATCATCATCGCCGCTGCCAAGGTCGGCGGCATCCTCGCCAACGACACGTGGCCAGCCGACTTCCTCTACGACAACCTGATGATCGAGGCGAACCTGATCAAGGCGAGCTTCGAAGCCGGCGTCGGTAAGGTCGTGTTCCTGGGGTCGAGCTGCATCTACCCGAAGATGGCGCCGCAACCGATGCGGGAGGATGCGCTGCTGACCGGGCCGCTCGAGCCGACGAACGAGTGGTACGCGATCGCCAAGATCGCCGGCATCAAGCTCTGCCAGGCCTTCCGCCGCCAGCACGGCTGCGACTACATCTCCGCAATGCCGACCAACCTTTATGGGCCGGAGGACAATTTCGACCTGCAGTCGAGCCACGTCCTGCCTGCCCTGATGCGGAAGGCGCACGAGGCGAGGAAGAGCAGCGAGCCCCTCGTCGTCTGGGGCACGGGAACGGTCCGCCGGGAGTTCCTCCACGTCGACGACTGCGCGGATGCCATCGTCTTCCTGCTGCGCCATTACAGCGCCGAGGAGCACGTCAATGTCGGCTGCGGCGCCGACGTCTCGATCGCTGAAGTCGCGACGCTGGTCGCCGAGATCGTCGGCCACAAGGCAGGCCTCGTCTTCGATGCGACGAAGCCGGACGGGACGCCGCGCAAGCTGATGGACACCGCGAAGCTGACCGCGCTGGGCTGGCAGCCGCGCATCCCGCTGCAGGACGGATTGGCGTCGACCTATTCGTGGTTCCGGGAGAACGTGGCGGGGGGCTGACGTCCGGAAGCTCAGTCACTAGCCCGTCACAAGTGATCCACGGGTTTGGACACCCCAGTATGCCGGTCCCGGAGCGCAGTGGTTCCGCTGAACCGACGACAGATCATTTCAGCCTGCTCCGCCAGATCACTGCTCCAGGATCCCGTCCGCCACGCGGTAGGCGAGGGCGAGGATCGTCAGGACGGGATTGAAGCCGCCGTTGGTCGGGTGGAGGGAGCCGTCGGCGATGAAGAGGTTGTCAAGGCCCCGGACGCGGCCGAATGCGTCGGTGACCGAGGTGGCGGGGTCCGTGCCCATTCGGCAGGTGCCAGCCTGGTGCTGCCCGGCGGAGAGTACCGGCAACAGCGGCGCGCTCCACGTCTCGACCGCGCCGGAGGCGCGCAGCCAGTCCGTCGCGCGCTCGCGTATGAAGCTCGCCGTGCGGACGGTCTCCGGGTGGACGGTTCCCGAGAGGCGGGCCACGGGGAGGCCGAAGCGGTCGCGGACCTTCGGGTGGAGCGTCACGCGACAGTCGGGGTTTGGGATCTCCTGCACCGGCCCGTATAGGCGGGCGACGTGGCGGTAGTGGTCGCGCATGGCGGCCTTGCCGGCGGCGCCCCAGCGCGGCGCGTCGGGCGGCAGTGCGCGCTTCCAGAAGATGATGGGGAGCATGATGAAGTCGTCGGCGATCATCGAGCCGCCGATCACGCCGGGATTGCCGTGGTTGTAGTCGCACGTGGCGATCGTGACGCCCGGTCCCCGGGGGTCGTGGACGGGTTCGGCGAAGCGGCCGTAGACCATCGGGGAGAAGTGGCCCTGGAGGTTGCGGCCGACCATGCCGCTGGCGTTCCCCAGACCATCCGGCGCCGTAGCGGTCGCCGAAAGCAGCAGCAGGCGCGCCGTCTCGATCGCGCCGGCGCAGAGGACGACCTTGCGCGCCCGGGCCTTCACGGGCGCCGCGCCGGGCTTCGCCGCATCGACGGCGGTGACGCCGGTGACCGCGCTGCGTGCGTCCGTATCGACGCGCGTGACTGTCGCGGACGTCACCAACCGGCAGCGGCCCGTCGCCAGCGCTCGGGCGATCACCGTGTTCTGCGTGCCGTTCTTGGCGTCGACGGGACAGGCGAAGCCGACGCAGGATCCGCATTGCGCGCAGGCGGGACGGTCATCGCGCGGGACGCTGTTGATCAGCAGCGGCGGGATGACTGTCGACAGCCCCAGCGTCCTCGCGCCGCGCGTCAACGCAGCGCGGCTCGCGAAGCCGGGGAAGGGCGGCATCGGAAAGTCGCGCCGCCGTGGCGACGGCAGTCCGTCCGGATGGCCTGCGACTCCCAGCTCCCATTCTGCGCGCTCATAGTATGGCGCTAGGTCCTCGTAGGCGAAGGGCCAGTCGGCGAGGGAAGAGCCGGCCGGGACGCCGTAGCGGCTCGCCATGCGGAAGTCGTCGGGGTGGAAGCGCCACGCCTGCGCTCCGTAGACGACGGTGCCGCTGCCGACCGCGGCGGCGTTGTTCTGGTAGCCCGCCTCGTGCGGCCGCAGCACGTGCTCGCGGCCCTCGGCGTCTACCAGAACGCGCGGGTGGCCGTCGATGTCGGGTCCGGCATTGTGGCCATGGGCCGAAAAGCGCTGGTTGCGCAGGTGATCACGCCGCATGGCGCGGGCGACGCTGTCGGCAGGACCGCGCTCGATCAGGAGCACGGTCTGGCCCGCCTCGGCGAGGACGCAGGCCACGACGCCGCCTCCCGCGCCGGCGCCGACGACGATGGCATCCCAGATCCCGTCGACGTCATCCAGTCCGGGCGCGCCCTGCGGCTCCGGGGCTTTCGTCACGGGCGGCAGGCGGGGGTCGTAGCCGATCATCCGCCATGCGGCCTCGCCGGCGTTTCCACCCTGTCCCTGGGACGCGTAGAAGCCCTCCGCCGTCCACTCCGTCAGCGTCCTGAACCAGCCCTCGGCCGCATGCTCGGCCAGGAGGGTATCGCGGGCGGCCGGATCGAGGGCCGCAAAGCCGCCGCCATGACGCGCCAGCGCCGCCGCAGCGAGGCCGGCGAGGCCCGCCCGCACGGCGCCGGCGGCGCCGGCCCCGGCCGCCATCTGCGCTGCGACATGCATCATCGCGCCGCAGGAAAGCGCGCCAGGCCACCCGTCGTCCGGGATCAGGCGGTCGATGACGGCGCCGAGGAGGGAGGGGTCGGGATGGTCGTCCATGGCATCCGGCTCTCAACGATGAGGCTTCATGGGGTCCGGCTCGATGCGATCCGCTCGCGCTGGCGGGAGAGGGCGACGGCCTCGGCGGCGCGCAGCGGCGTGCGGACGGCGGCGAGGACGGCGAGCGCCGCCGCCGCCAGACCGGCCGCCGCCAGAAACGCGCCGCTGCCGAAGGCGGCGTAGACGGGGCCGACCGCCAGCGTGGCGCCGGCGGTCATCAGGCCCGCCATCGTCACGAAGGCGCTTTGCGCGGTCGCCCCGCGCTCGTCCGTCACGTTCGTCTCCACGAAGCGCATCAGGCCGAGGTAGCTGCAACTGAACGTCGCCGAGTGGAGAAGCTGAAGGGCGACGACGATGCCTGCGCCGGGCGCGAGCGCCATGAGCGACCACCGCACGAGGGCCGCGCTCGCCGCCAGGGCGAGCAGTCCGAACGGTCCCAATACCGTCGCCAGCCGCGGGCCGGCCCAGAACATCGCGATCTCGGCGCTCGTCGCCAGCGCCCACAGCGCGCCGACCGCCCGCTCCGAATAGCCGATCTCGCGCAGGTAGATGGAGCCGAAGACGTTGAAAACGGTGTGGCTGGTCAGGACCAGTCCGGCGACGGCGAAGACGGCGAGCAGCAGGGGCTGGCGCATCAGCGCGACGGAGGGTCGACGGTCGCGGGCGGGTGTCTGGATGGCTGGCGGCAAGGCCAGGAAGACAACGACCTGGACGGCGAGCGCCGCCGTGAACGCCGCGAACACCGCCTGCGGGCCGCCCGCCCCCAGAACGAAGCCGCCTACGACGGCGGCGGCGGCGAAGCCGATCGATCCCCACAGGCGCATGCGGCCGTAGTTGCGCGCGATCCCGAGGCGGACCATCTGGATGACGTTAGCCTCGATCAGCGGCGGGATCGCCTGCGACAGCACGGTCATGGCGCAGTAGAGCAGCAGGATCGGCCAGAAGCCGTCCGAGCGGCCGAGCGCCAGCGCGAACAGCAAAACCACGACGGCAAGGCCCCGCGCCACACGGTTGCGGTTGCCGGACCGGTCGGCGAAGGCGCCGATCGCCGGCGTCACCGCGATGCGCAGGAGCAATGGCGCGCTGATGATCAACGCGATCTGCCAGTCGGCGACGTGATGCGCCGACAGCCACAGCGGGAAGAACGGCTGGTTGAAACCCGAGCAGGCGAACAGCGCCACGTAAACGAGGCAGGCCCTCGCCACGAGCGGGCGGTCGATGGCGGCAGGCTGGTGCAAGACCGCCGACCTCCCTGTCTGCGAAAGCGTCCTGCGGCGCGCGGGACCGGGCGAGATTAGGGCCGGTGGCGATACGAAAAACGTATCGATCCATACCGAATTCGGCCGACTGCGCTGCTAGCCTTTCCTGCAACGACGAACCGTTTGCGCGCCGGGATGCTCCCGCCGGCGCGGCGGCGGGTCGAGGTACTCAGGCGCCATCGCGGCGACCCAAGGCCACGTTCAGGAGGAAACCAATGTCCAGCGAAAGCGGTATCAACCGTCGTGAGACCCTCGCCCTGGCGATGGGGGGACTATTCGCGCTGACTTCCGGCGAAGCCAGCGCGCAAGGCCAGGCCAACCTGACGTTCTGGACCGTACGTCTCAACACGCCCGAACTCGCGGCGGCGCTGAAGACGATCCTTGCGGACTTCGAGAAGGAGAACCCGGGGATCAAGATCAAGCACGAGCCGGTCTCGGGCAACCTGGTCTATCCGAAGTTCCTCACGGCCATCCGGGGCCAGTCGATGCCCGACATTGCCGAGGCCTATTCCTACCACCCGCTGCAGTTCGCGGCCGTGGACCAGATGGAGCCGATGGACGACATCATCGCGCTTTGGAAGAGCAACGGCACCCTCGCCAACATCTTCAACGAGTTCGCCTACAAGAAATTCCTCTGGAAGGACCACTACTGGGGCGTGCCCTACAATCTCGACATCCGGCCGGTCTACTACCGCAAGGATCTGCTCGAGGCGAAGGGCATCAAGCCGCCGACCACGTGGGCCGAGTTCCAGGCCGCGGCGATCGCCCTCAACGACCCTGCCTCCGGCACATTCGGCGTCGTTTTCCCGGCCGGCAACTTCCACATCACCCAGCATTTCTACATGTCGTTCATGTTCCAGGCCGGCGGCAGCATCCTCGACAAGGACGGCAACCTGATCTTCGGCACGACGGCCAAGGACGCCAACATCAAGGCGCTCGTATACCTCACGGACTTCGCGACGAAGCACAAGGTGACCCCGCCCGGCATCGCGTCCTACAACACCGACGACGCCCACACGATCTTCGTGCAGGGGCGTGCCGCGTTCGGGTTCGGCACCGGCGAGGTGATCAGCCGCGTCATGAAGGAGAACCCCGCGATGTTCGACAAGGTCGGCATCCTGGAGGTACTCGAGGGGCCCGGCGGTCCGTCCAACAAGCTGACGGCAGCCTTCTACAATCCGATGTTCGTATGGAAGCACAGCCCGGTGAAGGAGCAGGCCAAGACGTTCGTGAAATGGTTCGTCCAGCCGGGCCGGCTCGAGCGGCTGTACGAGGCGGCGCCCGGCCGGCACTGGCCGATCTTCAAGACGGACATCGACGCGCCGCGCGTGAAGAACAACCGCCTGCTCGACGAGGCGCTGCGCAAGGTCGTGCCGTACTCCACCGACTTCGCCTATCCGGGCTTCGGTCGGCCGGAAATGGGCGTGATCGACGGCGAGAAGATGTTCGCCGCTCCGGTGAACGAGGTCGTCGTCGGGGCGAAGACGCCGGAAAAGGCGGTGATGGATGCCCATGAGGCCATGAAGAAGGTCTTCCAGGTCTGACGAACCGGATCCTGCGGCGCCGGGCGAGCCCGGTGCCGTCCCATCGTCTGCCCGGAGACAGCCAGCCATGTTTCTTCAGCAGCGGGCGCGGTTCGCCTACGTTCTGATCCTGCCGGCGCTCGTCCTGATCACGCTCCTCAATCTCTATCCGATCATCGAGGGCTTCGTGGTCAGCCTGCAGGCGCAGAACCAGATGCGGCCGAACCCTGAGGCGTTCGTCGGCTTCAAGCACTATGTCCGGGCGCTGACGGAGCAGGATGCGTTCTGGTCGAGCCTCGGCCGGACGCTGGTGTGGACGGCCGGTTCCGTGGCAGGAGCCTACCTTCTGGCGCTGGGCCTCGCCCTGCTTCTGAACATGGACGTGTGGGGGCGGGGGTTCTTCCGGGCGCTGTTCCTGATCCCCTGGGTCATCCCCGACGTCTGCACGGCGCTCCTGTGGAAATGGCTCTACGGGGACGAGTTCGGCGTCATCAACTTTCTGCTCGTCAAGTTCGGGCTGATCACCCGGCCGGTGCTGTGGCTGTCCAATCCCGACATCGCCATGCCGGCGGTCATCTTCGTCCAGATCTGGAAGCTCTATCCGGTGATGTTCATCGTCCTGCTCGCCGCGCTGCAGAACGTGCCGAAGGAGCTTTTCGAATCCGCGACGATCGACGGTGCGACCATGCGCCAGCGCTTCTGGTACGTCACGCTGCCGTTCATCCGCTCCGCGAGCGTCATCATCACGCTGCTGGCCTGCATCTGGACCTTCCAGTCCTTCGACATCGTCTACCTGCTCACCGGCGGAGGGCCGGCCAGCGCGACCAAGATCCTGCCGACGCTCGTCTACGAGAAGGCCTTCTGGGGCCTCGAAATGGGATACGCGGCAGCACTCGCCATGCTGATGCTGCTCGGTCTGCTCGTGTTCAGCGTCGCCTACCTCCTCGTCTACCGGTCCCAGAGCGAGGCGTCGGCATGACCGCCCAGGCCGCCAGCCCCGCCACGGCGATCGAGTTCGCCGGCTTCCGGATCACCTACCGGGGCGCCATCACGCTCGGCGTCGTCTATGGGCTGCTGCTCATCGCCGTGACGGTCATCCTGTTTCCGGTGTTCTGGATGGCGTCCTCCTCGCTGAAGCCGGCGCCGGAGCTGTTCGCCCGCAACCAGACGATGCTGCCCGTCAACTGGACGCTCGAGAACTACCGCAACGTCTGGACCGGGACGGACTTTCCGACCTACTTCTGGAACAGCTTCAAGGTTGCCGCTCTCTCCACCTTCTTCTCGGTGGTGATCTCGATGTACGCGGCCTACGCCATCGCCCGCATCCGCTTCGCCGGACGCTACGCGTTCTCGCTGCTGATGCTGGTCACGCAGATGTTCCCGCACATCCTGCTCGTGATCCCGCTCTTCCTGATCATCCAGCGGCTCGGCCTGTTCAACACTCACA
The DNA here is from genome assembly GCA_027489275.1 of Hyphomicrobiales bacterium. GTDB lineage: Bacteria > Pseudomonadota > Alphaproteobacteria > Rhizobiales > Beijerinckiaceae > Alsobacter. The sequence continues at coordinate 1,138 of JAIYAB010000320.1, read as the reverse complement.
CGGCGCTTGTGATCGCCTACACCGCGTTCTCGCTGCCCTTCACCATCTGGATGCTGCGCGGCTTCTTCGAGGCGATCCCGATGGAGCTGGAGGAGGCGGCGGCCATCGACGGCGCGTCTCTGCTGATGACGTTCCACCGCATCATCCTGCCTCTGGCGGGGCCGGGCATCGCGGCGGTGACGATGTTTGGCTTCATCCGAGGCTGGAACGAGTTCCTGTTCGCGCTCGTGTTCCTGCAGGACCGCGAGCTGTTCACGCTTCCGATCGGCCTTGCGAGCTTCCAGGAGGAATACACCTTCCGGTGGGATCTGCTGATGGCCGGCGCGGGCATCATCACGCTGCCCGTCCTGTTCTTCTTCCTCCTCATGCAGCGCTTCATCGTCCAGGGGCTGCTGGGAGGCGCGGTCAAGGGCTAGTCCCGCCGCACGTCGTGCCGGCCGCCGCACCTCCAGGCGCGGGGCCACGGAATGAGCATGCCCGGTCGTCGCACCGGGTCCACAGCGACAGGAGCATGTCATGAAATTCGGAGCATCGTCGTGGCCGTTCCAGTGGGATCCGCCCTACGAGACCTGCATCCGGCGGATCGCCGGCCTGGGTTTCAAGGCCATCGAGCTGATCGCCTGGAACCGCGACTTCCTGGAGAACTACTACACGGCGCCGACCATCGCGAACCTCAGGTCCGTGCTGAACGGGGAGGGGATCTCGCTGTCGCAATTCGTCTCGACGCCGCACGAACTGTCGAGCGCCGACGCCGGCAAGCGCGAGGCTGCGGTCGACCACTGGAAGCGGGCGGTCGACGTGGGCGCAGAGCTCGGCTCGCCCATCATCAACATGGTCAGCGCGCACGCCTTCGCAATGCGCGACAGCCAGGAGATCCCGCGCATCACCACGAAGCCGCTGGTGCAGACCTTCGCGGCGAAGGTGCCGCGCGGTGTCGACTGGGACCAGAACTTCAGGGACTACGTCGCAGCCCTGAAGACCTGCGCCGCCGCCTGCGAGCGCGCCGGCGTGTCGATGACGATCGAGCCGCATCCGGCGCGCTACGTCGCCAACACCGACGGCGCGTTGCGCCTGCTCGAGCACATCGGCTCGAAGGCCGTGGGCATCAACTTCGATCCGAGCCACACCTTCCCGGTGG
>JAIYAB010000369.1 GCA_027489275.1 Hyphomicrobiales bacterium | reverse complement strand
TGAGAGCAAAGACCATGTCGACAAGATCGGTATTATTGCCGAGGTGAAGCTGGGTAAGTACCTGCCGAATTCTGGCCTTCGAGACGCCCTGGAAGCTGTCCGGAACAGCCTTGCCCCTCGTCTTCAGCCGCGCTTCGCGTAGCTGAGCCACTTTCTCGTTAAGCCCGCCTTTAGCCATCAGTCACCTCCGCCGCAACGGAGCCGTTCTTACACATCGAGAACGGACCGTGGAGTCCAAACTGGTTGGCTTGCTCCTATGCGACCCGTCGCAGATTTTCTCGCTGGTCGTGCGCGAGCCCAGTTGGTACACAACTTCGGTACTATTGGTCTCGTCTACTGATTTCATCTATTTGTTTTTGCTTAATATTTTTTGCTTTGATTCGTCCCCGCTTGGCTCCACCAAATTTCCCGACGCCGCGATAGATCGGTCGACAGTCGGTGACTCGAACAGTCCAGCACAAACTTGGAACGACCGGCGGCCGCCCGGGCGGCAACGCCTGAATGTCGAATGACGCGCCTTGCTTCGATTGATCTAAGGGTCGGGTTGCGGGTTCCCTCTACAAACTACCCCGTTGGGTGACGTTTCGTTAATTGGCTTCACGAATTCATGATCCATGCGGTCATGGGCTCGTGTTCTCAAGATGCATCCGACATTGCTTTGTCGACGTATACACACCATCTGAACGATCGATGACGCCGGTTCTCCGGATCGGATCATGCGTAATGGTGGACAATACAATGCACTCTCGTAATACGACTTCGCTCTTCGGCAAGATGGCTTCACAGCTTCGTGACGCCGTCGTCACGGCCGTCTTCTTCCTCGCCGTCCTCGGCGTCGCGACCTTCGCGACCGGCGCGATCGGGCTGATGGCCGCGCCGCTCGCGTCCGACCCGCCGCTGATGGCGCCCTCGGCCACATCCGCCCTGCACTCGTCCGACAAGGCCGAGGACGAGTTCGCGACCCCCTGAGCGAACCTTGCCGGTCTCCCGACGTTCGTGTTGCACGATGTTGATTAGGAGAACGGCCATGACCCTCTCGTCTCGCCTGACCGCCGCCGCGATCGCCGCGGCGGCCTTCGCCTTCGGCCCGCAGGCCTTCGCGCAGGGGCCGAGCATCTACGAGCCGGCGCAATCGTCCGGCGGCGGGGTCGGCAACATTCGCAGTGGCGAAGGAGCCCCCGCCCGCGGCGCCAGCACCCACGGCGTCAAACTGCCGCGCAACACTGACAAGAGCATCTACGAGCCCGCCGAGAACTCCGGCGGCGGCGTGGGCAATATCCGCAGCGGCGAGGGCGCTCCGCCGCTCCCCACCGCCACGAAGCGCCGATCCTCCCCCAAAACGACAGGCACCGTGCGCCGCTGACCGCGCTCGCGCTTGCACGGCGGGCGGCGGCTGATACCGTCGCCCCCCATGCAGGACACCCCGAACAGTGACACGGCCCGCCCGGACCTGCCCCCGTCCGGCACGGTCGACTTTTGGTACGAGTTCGCCTCGACCTATTCCTTCCTAGCCGCGGAGCGGATCGAGGCGCTGGCCGCTGCGCGGGGCGTCAGCCTGCGCTGGCGGCCCTTCCTGCTCGGCCCGATCTTCAGGGCGCAGGGCTACACGACGACCCCGTTCCTCGTGCATGAGGCCAAGGGTCGCTACATGTGGCGCGACCTGGAGCGCTGGTGCGAGCGGCTGGGATTGCCCTTCGTGCGGCCGGCCGCCTTCCCGCTGAACGGCCTCATGGCGGCCCGCGTCGCCCTCGCGCTGCCGGACGACGCGCGCCCCGCCTTCACGAAGGCCGTGTACCGGCGGGCGTTCTGCGAGGGGCTGGACATCGCCGACGAGACTTTGATTGCCGGGATCGTGCGCACGGTCGACGTGGAGCTCGAGCCGGCGCTTGCCGCCGCGCGGACGGACCTCGTCAAGCACGCGCTGCGCCGCCAGACAGAGACGGCCGCCGCGCTCGGCATCTTCGGCGCGCCGACCCTCGTCACCGCCGACGGCGAGCTCTTCTGGGGCAACGACCGCGTCGAGGAGGCCCTGGACTGGGCCTTTGCCGAGAGCGCCGCGAAGGTTCGCCTGCCGTGAGCTTCACGGAGGACGAGCGCGAACGTTATGCGCGCCACATCGTGCTGCGGGAAGTGGGCGGGCCGGGCCAGCAGAAGCTGAAGCGCGCGCGGGTGTTGTGCATCGGCGCGGGCGGCCTCGGCGCGCCGCTGGTCCAGTACCTCGCGGCGGCCGGCGTCGGCACGCTCGGCCTCGTCGACGACGACACGGTGTCGCTGTCGAACCTGCAGCGGCAGGTGCTGCACGGCACGCCGGATGTCGGCCGGCCCAAGGTCGACAGCGCCGCCGACGCGGTGGCCCGCCTCAACCCGCACGTGTCGGTCGAGCGTCACGCCATGCGTTTCGGGCCGGACAACGCCGCCAGGCTGGTCGCCGAATACGACATCGTCGCCGACGGGAGCGACAACTTCGCGACCCGCTACGCCGTTGCGGACGCCTGCCTCGCGGCGCGGCGGCCGCTGGTGACGGCGGCGCTGGGGCCGTTCGACGGATCGCTCACGACCATCCGTGGCCATGAGCGGGGGCCGGACGGCACGTTCAACCCCACCTATCGCTGTCTCTTCCCCTCCCCGCCGCCACCGGGCTCGATCCCGGCCTGCGCGGAAGCCGGCGTGCTGGGCGCGCTGGCCGGCGTCCTCGGCGCCATGATGGCCATGGAGGTCATTCGCGAGATCGTCGGCTTCGGCGAGGGGCTCGTCGGTCGCCTGCTGATGGTCGATGCCCGCTCGATGCGCTTCGAGACGGTGGCCTACGGCCGCGATCCGGCGACGCCGCTGCCGGGCGTCGGGTGAAAAAGCCCGCCGCCTTGCCATCCGCGGCGCTTCTGCTATAAGCCGCGCCTTCGAACCGACCGGCTGTAAGGGCTGCCGTGGCGGTTCTTTTCGCTCATGACGAGACGAAACGGCCGCAAGGCCGGCACAACAAACCCCGGGACGGTTTCGGCCGTCCGCGTCGGAGAGACGAGCAAAATGCCCAAGATCAAGACCAAGTCGAGCGCGAAAAAGCGCTTCAAGATAACGGGCACCGGAAAGGTGCTCTACGCCCAGGCGGGCAAGCGCCATGGCATGATCAAGCGGACCAACAAGCAGATCCGCAACCACCGCGGCACCAACGTCCTCTTCGAGGGCGATGCAGCGAACGTGAAGAAGTACTTCCTCCCCAACGGTTGATCCCCCGGGGACGACTTCATCAACACGAGGAGATCAGCCGATGGCTCGCGTCAAAAGGGGCGTCACCGCCCACGCCAAGCACAAGAAGACCCTGAAGGCCGCCAAGGGATTTTATGGCCGGCGCAAGAACACGATCCGCGCCGCCAAGGCGGCCGTCGATCGCTCCATGCAGTTCGCCACGCGCGACCGCAAGAACAAGAAGCGCACGATCCGCGCGCTCTGGATCCAGCGCCTCAACGCCGCGGTCCGTGAGCACGGCCTCGTCTATTCGCGCTTCATCGACGGCCTGAACAAGGCCGGCGTCGAGGTCGACCGCAAGGTCCTCTCCGACATCGCCATCAAGGAGCCGGCAGCCTTCGCCGCGCTCGTCGAGAAGGCCAAGTCGGCCCTGCCCGCCGCCGCGTAATCCACGCGCCGCACCGAAGACACAAAGCCCGCCGCAAGGCGGGCTTTTTCTTTGCCGGACCGCGGCGCCGGCCCGCCAGCGTCTCTCCCTCGACAGACCCGTCCCGCCATGGCAAAAGCGCCCGTCCGTTCCGGGGCTTCGCGCCGGACGCCAGACGGGTTTTGCCATGTCCGATTTCGCCTCCCTCGAAGCCTCCATCGCCGATGCCGTCGCTGCCGCCGGCGACGAGGCCGCGCTCGAAGCGGTGCGCGTCGCCGCGCTCGGCAAGAAGGGCTCGGTCTCCGACCTGCTGAAGACGCTCGGCTCCATGACGCCGGATGAGCGCAAGGAGAAGGGCCCGCTCATCAACGGCCTGCGCGACCGCGTCACCACCGCCATCGCCGACCGCAAGGCGGCGCTGAAGGGCGCGGCGCTCGAGGCCCGGCTGCGCTCCGAGACGGTCGACGTCACGCTGCCGCTGCCCGAGAGCCCGGCGGCGCGCGGGCGCATCCACCCGATCTCGCAGGTGATGGACGAGCTCACCGCCATCTTCGCCGACATGGGCTTCTCGGTGGCCGAGGGGCCCGATGTCGAGACTGACTTCTACAACTTCACGGCGCTGAACTTCCCGGTCGGGCACCCGGCGCGGGAGATGCACGACACGTTCTGGCTGCCGGAAGACGCGAACGGCGAGCGCAAGGTGCTGCGCACCCACACCAGCCCGGTGCAGATCCGCACGATGCTGGGCCAGAAGCCGCCGATCCGCGTCATCACTCCCGGCCGCACCTATCGCTGCGACAGCGACCAGACGCACACGCCGATGTTCCACCAGGTGGAAGGCCTCGTCATCGACAAGACCTCCCATCTCGGCCATCTGAAATGGATCCTCGAGGAGTTCTGCAAGGCGTTCTTCGAGGTTCCGTCGGTGAC
>JAIYAB010000244.1 GCA_027489275.1 Hyphomicrobiales bacterium | reverse complement strand
GGCAGCGGCGTGGAGGTGGCGTTCATCGCGTCGCGCATGTCGAAGCCGACGAGGTTGCAGACGAACTCCCCCGTCTCCCGGACGAACGACACCGAATCCTTCGCCCCCTCCGACGAGAAGCCGACAATGGGCGGGCTTGTCGAGAAGGCGTTGAAGAAGCTGTAGGGCGCGAGGTTCACGCGGCCCTGCCCGTCCACCGAGCTGATCCAGCCGATGGGCCGCGGCGCGACGATGGCCTTGAAGGGATCATGCGGGAGCCCGTGATCGGCCGCGGCGGGAGTGTAGAACATGGGGGCTCCGGGGTGGATGGCGGGCAGATAGCGAGTGGCGAATAGAGGGAAGGGCAGTGTCGGCGAGTAGCGAATGGCGAATGGCGAATAGAGGAAAGAAGAGGGTCGAGGGCGAACGGCCCTTCCCTACTCGCTATTCGCCATTCGCTATTCGCCCCTACACTCCCACCCTTATTCCATCCACGTCACGATATCGGCCAGTGTCGGCCTCGGGCGGTCGTCCTGTTTCTGGCCGCGGCCGATGTGGATGAAGCCGGCGATGCGCTCGTGGGGGGCGAGGCCGAGTGCGTCGAGGACGGCGCGGTCGTAGGCCATCCACTCGGTGAGCCAGGCGGTGAGGTAGCCCATGGCGACGGCGGCGGTGGTCAGGGTCATGCAGGCGGCGCCGGCGGAGAGCTCCTGCTCCCATTCCGGGATCTTGGGGTGCGGCGCGGCCTTGCTGACGACGGCGATCACCACCGGCGCGCGGGAGAAACGGTTCGCCTCGTTCGCCCTGCGCTCGGCGTCCGCGCCCGGGTTCGCCTTCGCGTAGAGGTCGCCCGCCACAGCGCCGAGGCGGTCGCGCGCGGCGCCCTGGATGACGATGAACCGCCACGGCGCCAGTTTGCCGTGGTCGGGAATGCGCGAGGCGAGCGCCAGCATCTGCTCCAGTTCCGCCCGGGTCGGGCCAGGGCCGGTCATCTGGTGCGGCGCGAGCGAGCGGCGCGTGGAGAGCAGGGAGAGCGTGTCGGTCATGGGGGTCTCGAGTGGCGAATGGCAGCGGGGCAGTAGGCAGCAGGCAGCCGGCAGTCGGCAAGGGGGCAAAGGGGCAGAAGGGGCGAATGGCGAGTAGCGAATGGCGAACAGGGGAAGGCAGAGGGGCGGAAGGCGACCAGCCCTTGCCGACTCCGTACTCGCTATTCGCCCCCAGCCACCATTCATCCGCCATTCAGCCCCGCTCACGATGATGCGAGGCTGCGGACGGGGTCGGGGGACTGGTTCGCGGCGCGGCGCGCAGGGGCGCCGGCCGGTGTTTGCCCCGCACGGACCATCCCGCCGCCATGTCCTTCTCCCCTGCCGTCCCCGCTGTCGCCTGGACCCGGCGCGACTGGTTCGCGGCCGTCGCCGCGGTGCTCGTGTTCTGGATCGTCGCCGTGCTGGCGTGGCGCGTCGCCGGCGGCGTCGTGCCGTGGGACAGCAAGAACCATTTCTACCCGATGCTGCGCCATCTCGGGGCTGCGCTCGCGCAGGGCGAGTGGCCTCTGTGGAACCCGTACCACTTCAGCGGACACCCGGCGGTCGCCGATCCGCAGTCGCTGCTGTTCACGCCGACCATGGTGGCCTTCGCCGCGCTCGTGCCCGCGCCGTCGATGGAGGCGTTCGATGCCGTGGTGTTCGCGCATCTGCTGCTGCCGGCCTTCGCGGCGCTGGTGCTGTTTTCGCGGCGCGGCTGGCACCCGGCGGGCGCGGTTGTGGCGGCGATGATGATCGTGCTCGGCGGCTCGGCGGCGGCGCGGCTGCAGCATACCGGGATGATCTTCAGCTACGCCTTCTTCCTGCCGGCGTTCGCTTGCCTCGAGGCGGCGCTGCGCCGGCCGGCGTGGACACCGGCGGTCGGCTTCGCGGTATTCGCCGCGCTGATGGCGCTGGGTCGCGACCAGGTCGCCTTCCTCGGCACGCTGGCGCTGGCCGGGCTCGTGCTGCACGAGACGGCGTCGGCGCGGCGGCCGCTGCGTTTCCTCGCGTCGCGGGCGCCGGCGCTGGCGGGGATGGGCGTCGCGGTGGCGGCGCTGCTGGCGGTCCCGGCGCTGCTGACCATCCAGTTCCTGATGGATTCGAATCGCCCGGGGATCGCCTTCGGCGTCGCGGCGATGAACTCGCTGCCGCCGTCGAGCCTGGTGACGCTGCTTGCGCCGAACATCTTCGGCACGCTGAACCTGACCTACGACTACTGGGGCCCGATGTGGGACACGATCCCGGAGGGCACCTACACCGACCGGGCCATCAACTACCTGTTCGCCGGCACGTTGCCCGTGGTGCTGCTGCTATGGCAGGGGCTCGGGCGCGGCGGTCTGTTCGCGCGCGAGATCCGCTACTTCGTGCTGCTCGGGCTGGCCGCCACGGTCTACGCGCTGGGACGCTACACGCCGGTGTTCGAGGCGCTGTTCGACGCAGTGCCGGGCATCTCGCTCTACCGGCGGCCGGCGGACGCCACGTTCTTCATCAACATCGCGCTAGCGGTTGCCTGCGGCTATTGCGTTCACCTGTATGTCGCCGGGGCGCCCGCCTGCCAGGAAGACGCGCCGCGCTGGCGGCGGGCGATACGCTTCGCCGCGCCCGCGCTGCTGGCGGGCGGCCTGCTGGCGAGCGGCGTCGCCTTCTCGCTGCGGGTGGGACACGGGCAGGCGGCGATCCTCCAGGCGGCGGCCTTCGCGGCCATGGCCGCCGTCGGCCTGAGCCTCCTGCTCTCCCAGGCGTCGCGGCCGGCACGCGCGATCGCCGCCGCCATCGTGGTCGCCGCGACGGGAGCGGAGCTCGTGTGGCGCAACGCCGGATCTTCGCTCAACATGGAGCCGGCCTCGCGATACGCTGTCTACAACGAGCTCGCGCCGCAGGACTTCGCCGGCCTGCAGATGCTGAAGCGCGAGCTCGACGCGCGGCAGTCGCGGGGCGAGCGCCCGCGCGTCGAGATCCTCGGGCTCGGCGGCGCTTGGCAGAACGCGTCGATGGTGCTCGGGATCGAGGACACGGTGGGCTACAACGCGCTGCGCATCGCCGAGTACGAGCGCGCGGTCGGCTCGGGGGAGAACGCCGTCGAGCTGCGGCTGCGGCAGTTTCCCGGCACGTTCCGCGGCTATCGCTGCAGCCTCGCCTCGCTGCTGGGGCTCGAATACCTCGTGCTCGACCGTCCGGCGGAGAAGCTGCCGCGCCATTTCCCGCGGCTGCGCAATGCCGAGTTGCTGCACGCCTCCGAGACGATGTGGATCTACCGCCTTCCCCCGGCGAGCCCGCGGGCCTACGTCGCGACCCGGCTGAAGCCGGTGGATACGCAGGCCGTGCTCGACGAGGGCGACTTGCCGGAATTCGACCGGACGGAGGAAGCGCTGGTTGACGAGGCGGACATGGCGGGGCTCGGCCACGCCTTCCCGGTGCTGGAGCCGGACGCCGACACACGACCCTCGATCAGCCGCGTGACAATGCTGTCCTACCGACGCAACGCCGTAGCGCTCTCCGTCACCACGGACCGGCCAGGCCTGCTCGTCCTGCACGACCTGCACTACCCGGGCTGGGAAGCGACGGTCGACGGCAAGGCCACGCCCGTGCTGCGCGCCAACCTGCTCTTTCGCGGGATCGAGGTTCCGGCAGGCGAACACAGGGTGGAATTCCGGTTCCGGCCGCTGTCTGCGCAGAACCTGCTGACCGCCGCGGCGGATCTCGTCGGCGGCGAGCCCACGCTCGTCAGGTAGGCCTTGCGGGGAAAGGCCGGCGCGCGACGAAACGGGCGCAGGCGCAACCGTTGCGGCGCTGGCCGGTTGACGGGCCGGTCCCCGCCGTCGCATGTCAGGACGATGATGCACCGCTTCACAGCCATGCTCGGCGCGCTTCTGTTTGCCGCCATGCCGGCGCTGTCGCAGACGGCGCCGACGCCGTCCGGCCCCGCGCGGCCGGCGCCCGCCACGCCTGCGCCGCCGGCCGCGCCTGCGACACCGCCGGGACGCAGCGCGCCGCCGACAGCCCTGCCGCGCGAGACCGGGCTGTTCCTGGGCGCGACGCTGGGCGTCAACGGCCCGCCGATCCGCTCGGGGATCGTCTGGCGCATCTACAGCGATCCGCAGGACGGGACCGATCCCGCGATCATCCACACGTCCGAGCTGCCGACGCCGATTTTCTCGCTCGACCCCGGGGCCTACATCGTCCACGCGACCTACGGCCTCGCCGGGGCGACGCGGCGGGTCGTCATGGGGCCGAACGCGACCACGGAGACGCTGGCGATCAACGCCGGCGGCCTCGTGCTCGGTGCGGTTATCAACGATGTCCCGATCGCGCCCGACCGGCTGAGCTTCAACGTTTACGTGCCGCTCGGCAACGATCCGGAGGGCCGGGTGGTGATTTCGGGCGTGCGCGGCGGCCAGTTGATCCGCCTTCCGGAAGGAGCCTACCGGATCGTCTCGACCTATGGCGACAGCAACGCCATCGCCAACGCGGACCTGCGCGTCGAGGCGGGCCGCGTGACCGAGGCGACGTTGCGCCACCGGGCTGCGACAGTGACGCTCAAGCTGGTCGCCGCATCGGGATCGGAGGCGCTGGCCAACACGTCCTTCAGCGTGCTGACGCCAGGCGGCGACACGATCCGCGAGGCCATCGGCGCGTTTCCCTCGATGACGCTCGCGGAGGGCGAATACATCGTCATCGCGCGCAACGGCGGCAAGGTCTATACGCAGGAGTTCAGCGTGCGGGCGGGGCTGGACCGCGATATCGAAGTGATCGTCAAGTGATCCGACCGTCCACTTGATCCATGTCGTGGCCGGATCCGGCGGGACGATCCAACGTGGCACGGCGGACCAGGTCCGCCCGCATCAGGACAGGTGACATGACCCGCCTCCCCCGCCCCGTCTCGCCCAGATTTTCGCCCGGCTCCGTTTCCCGGTTCGTCGTCCTGGCGGCCGCCCTCGCGGTGGCCGCGCCCGCCGCGCTCGCGCAGGTCGTGCCGCCGGGGCAACCGACCCCGCCGGCTCCGGGACAGGCCGTGAAGCCGAATCCGGCGAACGGCCGGATCATCGCGCAGCGCTGGTGCGCGGAATGCCATGTCGTGTCGCCCGAGCAGACGCGGGCGAAGGCCGACGTGCCGACCTTCGCCGCCATCGCGGCCAAGGGCGGCATCAGCGAGGAAGCGCTGCGCCGCTTCCTGATGAACCCGCACCCGGTGATGCCGGACATGCAGCTCGGCCGCACGGAGGCGGCCGACCTGGCAGCCTATATCGAGACTCAGGCGCGCTGACCGGTCCGCCGGCTGCTCAGCCCGCGGTGATGTATTCGCGCAGGGCGTCCGTCTCGTGCTGGAACTCGGCGAGGCGGTGCTTCACCACGTCTCCGATCGAGATGAGGCCGATCAGTCGGCCCTCCTCCACCACGGGCATGTGGCGGAAGCGGCCCTGCGTCATCTCCTCCATGACGTCCACGACGAGCATGTCGCGCATGCAGGTGACCACCTTGGACGTCATGTAGCGCGAGACGGGATCGCCCATGACGTGCTGGCCTTGGGCGAGCGCGCGCACGATGTCGCGCTCCGAGAGAATGCCGAGCACCTTGCCGTCGGCCCCGGTGACGACCGCTGCGCCAATGCGCTTCTCGGCCAGGAGGGCGACGGCGTCGGTCAGCGTGCGATGCGGCTGGATCGTCACCACGGTCCGGCCCTTGGTCGACAGAATCTGGTCGACGGTCATGCGTCCCTCCTTGCGTTTCGACCCTTGTTTTCAGAATGCGGGCCGTCCCGCTCCGTGGCGGCCCGTGCCGCGCACCCTCGAGGGAAACGTAGGGGACGCCGCCCTCGACGGCACCCGGACGGCAAGTCTGCATCCAAGCGGGCTGCGCCGCAACAGGCCGGGTAGTCCCGACGCCGCGCCGATCAGTTGCCGGGGCCGCGGGGGACGGGATCGAGAAGGGGAAAGGTGAGCAATCCGACGAGGAAGCCGCCGATATGGGCCTGCCAGGCGATGGAGCTGTCGACGAGACCGAGTTCCGGCGCGGCGAGGCCGCTGGCGAGGTTGAGCACGAACCAGATGACGACGAAGGCCAGGGCGCGGCGCTCCGCCAGCACGTCGCGGAGCGGCAGCGCCGGCAGCAGGTAGGCGCTGCGCTCGTCGAGGCGGTAGATGCCGAGCGGCGCGCCGGGCTGGAACGCGAAGCGCAGCGCCGCCGCCATGGCGCCGGACACGGCTGCCGACGCGCCGACCATGGGCAGGACGGCGCCGGGCTGCGTCACGAGATGGCCGACCGATCCGCCCACGGCGGCCAGCACCATCAGCACGAGGAACCGGAGCGCGCCGAACCGGCGCGCCACCGCCGTGCCGAAGGCGGTTAGCCACACGCAGTTCAGGAGCACGTGGGGCCAGCTTCCGTGCAGGAAGGCATAGGTGAGGAATGTCCAGGGCTTGGACTCGCCATCGGCCGCGATGGCCCGGGCGAGGGCAAGGAGCTGGTCAGCCCCCTCCTCGTCCGTCCGCAGGCCGGCCTCGGCCAAAGCCACGATGTCGACCCCGAAGAACGAGCCGAAGCGGCCGGGGATGAAGGCGAGTTCCCAGATGATCCAGCCTTCCCCCAGCAGCCAGCCGCCGAACGCGTGGACGAGCAGCAGGACGGCCACGAGCCCGACCACGGCGGACGGCACGTTGAAGACGGGTTCGGAGGGCTGGGTCACGGGCGCTTGCATCCGGGGTGGTCGATTGTCTTCGCCCGGGCGCGGCCGGCGTTCAAGCCCGACGAGCGGCCCGCCCGGCCGCGGCACAAAAAAGAAGGGAGAGCCGAAGCCCTCCCTGCACGCCGGCTTCTTGCCGGTGAAGGTGATCGCGTACCGCGCAGGAGCAATGCACGGAACCCCGATAGGTCGGAACGGAGAGTCGCCCAACTGCGAGTCTTCGACAACGGCAAGCGCCTGTTAGGGTTAACGAATTCCGGCACGCCCCCTGCACCCCCATCCAGGCCGGACGGTATGTTCCGTCCGGCGGACCCTCGGGTCCCGTGAAAGCGTACCGAAATGGCACGGCCGGCGGTCCTCCGGGATCGCCGACGTGCCAAGCGGGGACAGACATGAAGCATCCCGCCACGCAGGCCCTCTATGCCTACTGGGACTCGATCCGCGGCGACCGGCTCGCGCCCGAGCGCTCCGAGATCGATCCGACCGCTATCCGGCACCTGCTCGCCGACACGTTCATGCTGGAGGTCGACACGCACGGGCGACATCCCTTCCGGCTGGCAGGCACCCGGGTTTGCGCCCTGTTCGGGCGCGAACTGAAGGACGAGTCCTTTGCCGCGCTGTGGCTTTCGGCCGAGGGGACCGACGGTCGCGAGGGCGACGCGCTGGTGCGCACCGTTTGCGACGAGGCGCAGGGCGCTGTGGCCGGCGTGCTGGGCGCGAGCGCCGGCGCGCATGCCATCGAGATCGAGATGCTGCTGCTGCCGTTGCGGCACGGCGGCAAGACGCATGCGCGGGTGCTGGGCTGCCTGTCGCCGGCCGTGGTGCCGACCTGGTTCGGCGTGCAGCCGATCGACAGGCTCGAGCTTCGCTCCTTTCGCGTGATCAGGGGGCGCGTGCAGGCGCCCGCGCTCGGGCAGGCGGCCCCCGCCCTTCCCGCCCCCTCTGTCGTGGCTCAACGGCGCGGGCATCTTCGCGTGTTCGACGGGGGCCGGCCGGCCTGAGTCCACGCTGGCTGCCGGACTCTTTGCGGATCCCCCGGGATTTACGGCCGCGCGCTAAACCGACGTTAACCAGAAGCCTCGATCATGAGTTGCAGAAGCGGGCTTCGGACCAGAAGCGCGCGACGCATGGTCCCATCCGGATGAGCCTGGCTCTCAACCTGAGAACTCGAGCGCTCGAGCGCCGCCGCCACCAGCGCGTGCGCGTCGTTCTGCTCGGCCGGTTCATGCTGGAGAACCATCAGGAATATCCCTGCCAGTCGATGAACATCTCGCCGGGCGGCATTGCCCTGCTCGCCCCGGTGCAAGGCTACGTCGGCGAGCGGGTGGTCATCTATCTCGAGCACCTCGGTCGGCTCGAAGGCGTCATCGTGCGGCACTTCGAACTCGGTTTCGCCGTGTCGATGTCGGCGACGCGCCGCAAGCAGGACAAGCTGGCCGACCAGCTCACATGGCTCGCCAACCGGCACGAACTGGGCCTGCCCGAGGATCGCCGACACGAGCGCATCACCCCGCGCAACGCCTCGACCGTCGTACGGCTCATGAACGGCAAGACAGCGGCGGCGCGGATCATCGACATCTCGATGTCCGGCGCGGCAATCAACGTGGGCATCCCGATCGCCATCGGGGCCTCGATCACGCTCGGCTCAACGCCGGGGCGCGTCGTGCGGCACTTCGGCTCCGGTATCGGAATCGAGTTCCTGCGTCCCCTGACCGAGGACGTCTTCGACGAGGACATCGTCCTCTAGGCACGACGCCTTACTGTCGGCCCGCCCCGCGCCGGGCTTTCCGGCACGACCTGATTCCTCCCCTCAAATTGACGCGAACCCCGCAAGGGCCGGTGAACGGCCCCGGGCGGATCATGCGTCATCGGCCCTCGGCCGATGATCATGAAGAAGAGCGACCGGTCCCGTCCCACCCAAGCAGTGGACCGGATACGCCGCGGAGCCGGTTCCTGCCCCGGGAACCGGCTCCTCCTTCATCAACCGTCAGTCGTCGCAGACGATGCAATCGCTTTGAAAATGCTTGCTGAATTGCGACGTTAACCTTGTATTTACCCTAACGTTGCCCTTACGGCCGAGTTCCGGTTAACGTTCTGTTAACGACTGGGGCGAGGGTGTGATGCGGCACTTCGGGGGCTTTCTTGCGGGACTGGCGGGGCTGGCGTTCCTTGCGGGAGCGGGCCTTGCATCGGCGGCCCCTTCGGCGCGCACGGCGGCTCTCCCTGTGGCAACGACGACGGCTCCCGTCCTCGACGAGGCCCGCCCGCCGATCGGCTGGATCGACTTCTGCCGCGCCGGCAACGACGAGGACTGCGCCAACGAGACGCGCTCGCCGGTGGCGCTGCAGATGACCTCGGCGATCTGGGCCGAGCTCAACCGCGTGAACCGCTCGGTCAACGCGAGCGTCGAGCAGGTCGAGGACACGGTCCTCTACGGCGTGCAGGAGCGCTGGACCTATCCGAACCAGAGCAAGGGCGACTGCGAGGACATCGCGCTGCTCAAGCGCCGCATGCTCATCCGCGCCGGCGTGCCGGTGCAGTCGCTCCTGATGACGGTGGTGCGGGACGAGACCGGCGCCGGCCACGCCATCCTGACGATCGTCACCGACCGCGGCGACTTCATCATGGACAGCAAGACGAACCGCATCCTGCCCTGGCGGGCGACGGGCTACGGCTTCGTGAAGCGCCAGTCGCAGGTGAACCCCACCGTGTGGGTCAAGCTCGGCGAGCCGGCCTCCCCCGGCCTGACCGTCGCCGGCCAGTAACGACCGGCCGACGCGCGCCGCAGCGTGAAAAGGGCCGCCTCCCGGCGGCCTTTTTCATGGGTCGATGCGGCGGAGCCCGGCGGCGTAGCGGCGCCAGTTCGCGACATAGCCGGCGGCGCTGGCCTTCAGACGACCGACCGCGGCGGAATCGAGCGTTTTCACCGCGCGCGCAGGCGCGCCCATGATCAGCGAGAAATCCGGGAACTCCTTGCCCTCCGTCACCAGCGCGTTCGCGCCGACGAGGCAGTGCGCGCCGATGCGCGCCCCGTTCAGGATCGTGGCGCCCATGCCGATCAGGGACCCCTCCCCGACCGTGCAGCCGTGCAGGATGGCATGGTGGCCGATGGTGCAGTCGGGCCCGATGGTCATCGGGTAGCCCATGTCGGTGTGGAGCATGGCGCCCTCCTGCACGTTGGTGCGGGCGCCGAGGTCGATGAGTTCGTTGTCGCCGCGGACGACCGCGCCGAACCATATGCCCACCTCGTCGCCCAGCCGCACGCGGCCGATGACGTGCGCGTCGGGCGCGAGCCAGAAGCGTCCCTCGCCCGGCAGCTCGGGCGCGACGTCGTTCAGAGCGTAGAAGGGCATGCCGTGTCTCCGGATCGGTCGATCCGGGCAGTGAGGAACCCGCAGCCGGTCCGGGTCAAGACCCCAGATAGGCGATCACGTCCATCAGCACGCGGCCGCAGGCCAGCCCCCACAGGCCGGCGAGGACCGTGGCCAGCGCCACGAAGAATACCGGCCGGCGCTCGAAGCGGCGACCGCGCACGGTGTTGCGCAGGATGATGAAGGGGGCGGTGAACACGACGAGCGGGACCGAAGCGAGGGCCTGCGGCCCCCCGGTCTCCAGCAACTCGAAGCTGGCGCGGCGGGAGGTCAGGGCCTCGAAGCCTGTGGCCAGCACGCCGGCCGCGGCGAGGCCCAGAAACAGGGCCTGGAAGGCTTCGATATGGTCGGGCGTCAATGTCATCACCGAAAGTCCGTCGTCGAAAAACCAGCCGCGGCGGCACTATGGCAGTCTTAACCGGGGGTTAAAGAACATCGTTTCAGGATGGTAAAGGCGCGTCGCCGGGGAAAACTCCTGGACGCAATGCAAGACGGCGCATCCCGATGCGCGAGGACACGAGCATGAGCGCAGCCCTTCGCAGCACCGTCTTCGGCCAGCGCGCGGCGTTTGCGCAGGACGCGGTCCCGGCGCCAGAACGCCGTGCTGGCCTGATCGCCTGCGCCATGATGGCGGCAGGCATGCTGACGGGTGGTTCCATCTGGTTCATGACGCGCAGCAGCCCGGCCGTGCCGCCGGTCACCGCCGCGACACTGGGCGCGACCCACTTCGCCGTGCCGACGGCGCTGCTGCGGCCGGGCTCGGTTCCCGGCCGGAACGGGCGGATCGACCTTGCGCTTGCGTGGCCCGACCTGGGCCCGGTCGACGTGGCCCGTGCGGCCAAGGACGCGCCGGGCCGGCTCGGGGACACGGTACTGGTCACGGTGCTGCCCGCCGAAGGGCCAGCGCCGCACACGCGGCTGGCGAGCCTCTATTCGCGGTTCCTCGAATCGACAGTGAAGCCGGGCCCGGCCGGCCTGATGGTCCGCCGCTTTCGCGCCGGTTCGCCCTATGAGGGCGAGGACGTGCTGTTCTCGCCGCCCGACGGCGTGGCCTTCACGGCGCGCTGCGAGGCGCGGCCCAAGCCGGGCGACGTGCTGCAGCCGGTGTGCATCGCGGAGTTCCGCAAGGGTGCGCACGACGTCCAGGTGCGCTTCGAGCCCCGCCTAGCGGACGGCTGGGAGCGGATCGCGGATGTCCTGCTGCCGCTGGTCGCCGGGATGGTGCGATAGGACCGCGACAGGAGCGGCGCCGAGCGGCGCTCAGTCTTCCAGATCCACGTCCAGGATCGACATGTTGAAGGCGTAGGAACGGTCGCCGTCCTCGTCGTCCAGCGAGATGATCCCGACGAACTCGTCACCGATCATGACCTCGGCGGAATCAGTCTTCTTCGGGCGGGCGACGACCTTGATGTTGCTGTTGTTGAACAGCCGCCGGAGATAATTCTGGAGCTTCAGGAGTTCGGTCTTGTCCATGGCCTCGGCCTCGCGACGGCGGCCGTTCGGCCCCGCTTCCGGCGTGCGACTTGCCATGTCCGCACGCCCGGGGCAAGCGCGACCGGCGCCGGTCAGGTTGTGAGGGGCGTCAACTTGTCGGCGAGAAGCTGGTCCATCGTCCGCGCCGGCTCGGCGCAGCCGGCCTCGCCGACCACCTGCGCCGGCACGCCGGCGACGGTGGTGTTGCGCGGCACGGGCTTGAGCACGACCGATCCGGCGGCGACGCGGGCGCACTGGCCGACCTCGATATTGCCGAGAATCTTGGCGCCGGCGCCGATCAGCACGCCCTGGCGCACCTTCGGGTGGCGGTCGCCGCGGTCCTTGCCGGTGCCGCCGAGAGTCACGTCCTGCAGCATGGACACGTTGTCCTCGACGACGGCCGTCGAGCCCACGACGAGGCCGGTAGCATGGTCGAGGAAGATGCCGCGGCCGATGCGGGCGGCGGGGTGGATGTCCGTCTGGAACACCTCCGACGAGCGGCTTTGCAGGTAGAGCGCAAAATCCTTGCGTCCCTGCTGCCACAGCGCATGGGCGAGCCGATAGGCCTGTATGGCGTGGAAGCCCTTGAAATAGAGCAGCGGCTCGATGAAGCGGGTGCACGCAGGGTCGCGATCGGCGACGGCCATGATGTCGGCCCGGAACGCCTCGCCGAGGCTGGGATCCTGGGCGATCGCCTCGGCGAAGGTCCGGGCGATGAGCTGGGCCGGAACCGCTCCATGATCGAGCCGCGCGGCGACGCGCTGCGACACGGCGGCCTCGAGCGAGGCCTGGTTGACGATCGCGCCCGAGATGAAGCCTCCCAAGACCACGTCGCGGCGCAGCACCTCCGATGCCTCCTCGCGGATGCGATCCCACACGGGATCGACCCGTCCGGCGAGCGTGGCGGGACCGGCGGCATTCACGACCATTGGCTTCGACACCGCAATGCTCCGTGCTTGACGATCCGAAACGGATGTTACCACACCTAGGTCTTCGACCGGAGTTCTCCAAGAGGCCACGGATGCAAGGCCCCGGTTCGAAAACCGTGGCCCCAAAAGAAAGGTGTTTCATGACCGCTGCCGGCGCCGCCATTCCCGACCGCATCCGAATCGAGCGTGATGGCGCGATCGGCGTCCTGGCGATCGACAACCCGGCCAAACGCAACGCCCTCGACCTCGGAATGTGGACGGCGATCCCGGGACTCATGGCGGACCTCGCGGCGGACGGGACGGTGCGCGTGATCGTGGTGCGCGGCGCGGGGCCTTTGGCGTTTGCGGCCGGCGCGGACATTTCGGAGTTTTCCACCGTCCGGGCCTCCGCCGAGGGCGGGCAGGCCTACGAGGCGGCGAACCTGGCGGCGTTCGAGGCGGTCGCCGGGTGCCCCAAGCCCGTGATCGCGATGATCCGCGGCTTCTGCCTCGGCGGCGGATTGGGCTTGGCGCTGTCCTGCGACCTGCGCATCGCCGCGCGCGGCGCGCAGTTCGGCATCCCGGCCGGACGGCTGGGCGTCGGCTATCCACCGGCCGCGCTGGCCTATGCCGTGGCGGCGCTGGGCGCGATGCGCGCCAAGGAGCTGTTCTTCACCGCGCGCCGGATCGATGCCGCGGAGGCCGACGGGCTGGGGCTGCTCACGCGGCTCGTCGCCGAGGCCGACCTCGAGCGCGAGACGCGGGCGCTGGCCGACGCCATCGCCGCCAACGCGCCGCTGACGCTGCGCGCCGCCAAGGCCGGCATCGACGCCGCGGCGGGACTGCCGGGCGCGGCCACCCCCGCCGAATTGCAGCGCCTAGCAGCCGCCTGCTTCGACAGCGACGACTACCGCGAGGGCCGCACCGCCTTCCTCGCGAAGCGCGACCCATCGTTCCGCGGGCGGTGAATCAGTTTATCAACTCAAGGTTGCAAACGACTCCCGGGACTCGGTTTTCCGGCTGTGGCTCAGGTGGAGGATGAACGGCCGGCGGATGAAGCCCTTCAGGCGGCTTTGCTGCCGAAATGCCGCTTCATGAAGTCGACGATGGCGTCGCCGAAGACGTCGTTGCGGTCCCCGGCGACCATGTGGCGGGCGTCGGCGATGTCGACGAACTCGGCGTGCGGGGCCAGCGCCAGGAACTCGTCGGCGTGCGCCGTGGAGACGAGTTCGCTTTGCGCCCCGCGCACCAGGAGGGCGGGACCAGCGAGGCGGGCAGCGGCATCGAGCAGCGCTCGCTCGACCTCGACCGAGCCGGCCGACACCGGGCGCGGCCCGTCGAGGAAGCGCGGATCCCAGTGCCACCGCCAGCGGCCGTCCGGGTCGTGGCGCAGGTTCTTGCGCAAGCCCGACAGGCTCCTCGGCCGGGGTCGGTGCGGCAGGTACGCGGCGATGGCTTCGGCAGCCTCCTCGATGTCAGCGAAGCCGGCGACGGCGTGCGCCCGCATGAAGCCCTGCACCTTGTCGACGCCGGCCGGATCGAGGCGCGGCGTGACATCGATGAGGATGAGCCCTGCGAGCGCCGCCGGGTCCGTTCCAGTCGCCAGAAGCGAGGCGATGCCGCCCATCGACGCGCCGGCGGCGACCGGCGGGAGGCCAGTTTCCGCGCTGACGGCGCGGGCGACCGCGACGACGTCGCGGCCGTAGTCAGAGAAGGCGTAGTCGCCCTGGGCCGACCACTCGCTGTCGCCGTGACCGCGCTGATCGACGGTGATGCCGGTGAAGCCGGCTTGCGCCAGCCGCCGGGCAGGACCGTCGAAGGCATGCCGCGTCTGCCCGCCGCCGTGCAGAAGGAGGACGGCCCGGCCCGCCCCCCCGGTGTGTCCCGCGCCCTCGAAGACGCTGGCGGCCAGCCGGTTTCCGTCGGCGCCGCGATAGGCGTGGAGGCGTGCCGTCACGGGCGCTCCTTCAGGAAGGCCAGAACCGCCTCGCGGTGCGAGCGGTCGCCGACGGAGAGGTTGTGGTCCCGCCCGACGATGTCGAAGGCGCGCGCGCCCGGGATGAGCGCCGCCAGCGCGTGCGGATCGCCTGCGACCGGATCCTTCGTGCCGACGCTGACGAGGACGGGAACGCGGATGGAGCCGACCTGCCCGGGCGTCAGCGTCTGCCGTGAGCCGCGGATACAGGCGGCGAGAGCGCGCAGATCGCTCTTCGTCTGCTCCGCGAAGGCACGGAACATGCGCTGCATCGGATCGGAGAGGGAGTCGAGCGAGGGCGCATCCATGGCGTCGGCGATG
>JAIYAB010000036.1 GCA_027489275.1 Hyphomicrobiales bacterium | reverse complement strand
TCCGGCAGCACCAGCCAGCCAGATGAATAATGATGCTGATGGTGGTTCGCCGGGCTGCGGCCGCAGTCGTTCGTTTGGTTGCGGCAGAGCGGCGCTTTCGTCACCGCGGCTGCATGCGGAGCGCTCCGTCGAGGCGGATGACTTCGCCGTTGAGCATGGGGTTGTCGATGATGGCGAGCACGAGGCGGGCGTACTCGTCCGGCTTGCCGAGGCGGGAGGGGAAGGGGACGGCCGCGCCGAGGCTGTCCTGGACCTCCTGCGGCAGGCCGCGCAGCATCGGCGTCTCGAAGATGCCCGGTGCGATGGCGCAGACGCGGATGCCGCTCGCCGCGAGTTCGCGGGCGGCCGGCAGCGTCAGGCCGACGATGCCGGCCTTGGAGGCCGCGTAGGCGGCCTGGCCGATCTGGCCTTCGTAGGCCGCCACAGAGGCGGTCGAAACGATGACGCCGCGCTCGCCGCCGTCCAGCGGCTCCAGCGCGGAGGCTTCCGCCGCGACGAGGCGCATCAGGTTGAAGCTGCCGATCAGGTTGACCTGGATGACCCTCGCGAACGCCTCCAGCGCCATCGGGCCGTTGCGGCCGACGATCTTCGCCGCCGGGGCGACGCCCGCGCAGTTCACCAGGATGCGCGCCGGGCCGTGCGCCGCGCGCGCGGCCGCGACCGCCGTCTCGGCGCTGGCCGCGTCCGCCACGTCGCAGGCGAAGGCCGCGCCGCCGATGTCCGCCGCGACGGCGCGCGCGGCGTCTGCGTTCATGTCGAGCACGGCGACACGGGCGCCGGCGGCCGCCAGCGCGCGGGCGGTCGCGGCCCCGAGGCCGGATGCGCCGCCGGTGACGATCGCGGGGATGGTGTCGAGCTTCATGGCGGCGCTCCTCGCTGGTGTTTCGGCTACGCGGTCGTTCCGCAGCGGCGTTGCGCCGCCATCTTGACCCGCAGGCCCGTCTGCCGGCCAAATCGGGCATAATCGCCGGCGACGTCAAGCCGGCTCGACGTGGGAGACGCATCGGATGGCAGCGGTCAGGACGGCAGGGCTCAGGCCTCCGCGCGGGCACGCGGCACGGCGATGATGGTCACTGTCGGCTCCGTGTCCGGCACCACGGACTTCGATCCCGCGTCGCTGGCTGCGTTCCTGTCCCATGCCATCCCCGGAAGCGCAGGACGGATGAACCTCGAGCGCATCGGCGGCGGACAGTCGAACCCCACTTATTTCGTCACGCTACCGGGCCGGCGCCTCGTCATGCGCAAGCGACCCGCAGGGCCGACGCTTCCCTCGGCGCACGCGGTGGACCGGGAGTACCGGGTGCTGCAGGCGCTGGTCGGAACCGACGTTCCGGCGCCGCGCCCGGTCCTCTTCCATGGCGAGGCGGACGTGGTGGGCACGCCGTTCTACCTGATGGAGCGGCTCGAAGGCCGCGTGTTTCACGATTGCGCGCTGCCCGGGATTTCGCCCGCGGACCGGCGCGCGATGTACCTGTCGATGGCCGACGCTCTCGCCGCGCTGCACGCGGTCGACCCTGCGGCGGCAGGCCTCGGCGACTTCGGGCGGCCCGGCGGGTACTTCGCCCGCCAGTTCGCGCGCTGGTCGCGGCAGTGGGAGGAGAGCCCGACGGACGACATTCCCGAGATCGACGCGATCGTCGCATGGCTTGCCAGCCGGATCCCCGAGGACTCCGGCCGGCCGGCCATCGCCCATGGCGACTTCCGGCTTGGCAACCTCATGTTCCACCCCACCGAGCCGCGCGTCGTGGCGATCCTCGACTGGGAGCTCGCGACGCTCGGCGATCCGCTGGCCGACCTCGGCTTCTGCTGCATGACGTGGCACACCGCGCCGGACGAGTATTCCGGCATCCTCGGCCTCGACCACGCGCGGCTCGGCATTCCGATGCAGGACGAGTTCGTCGCGCGCTACGAGCGGCGGGCGACTCCGTCGGGACGGCTGCAGCCCGTGCATGTCGTCTTCGCGCTGTTCCGCTTCGCAGTGATCTTCGTCGGCATCGCCGACAGGGCGCGCGCGGGAACGGCGGCCGCCGCGAACGCGGCCGACACCGGCCGCCTCGCGGTCCGCTTCGCCCGCCGCGCCCTGGCGCTCACCCGTTCGGCCTGAAGGAGGATCGCATGGATCTCGGCGCCATGATGAAGGGACGGCACGTGCTGGTCACGGGCGCGTCGTCGGGGCTCGGGGAGCATTTCGCGCGGCTCTTTGCGGGCTGCGGCGCGGCGGTGACGGTCGCCGCGCGGCGGGTCGACCGGCTGCAGACGCTGGTCGGCGAACTCAGCCGGGACGGCGCGCCGCATGCGCGCGCGGTCGCGCTCGACGTCGCCGACGGGACCTCGATCGCCACGGCGATGGCGGCCTCGCTCGCCGACGGCGCTCCGCCCCTCGACGTCCTCGTCAACAATGCCGGCGTCGCGGCCGCGGAACCCGCCATCACCGCGGGGCCGGAGGTCTTCGACCGGGTTCTCGACACCAACCTGCGCGGTCCGTGGCTCCTGTCGGTGGCTGCGGCGCAGGGCTGGCGGGACGCGGGGCGGCCGGGCGTGATCGTCAACATCGCGTCGATCCTCGGCCTGGGCGTCGGCAAGGGGGTGGGTCCGT
>JAIYAB010000346.1 GCA_027489275.1 Hyphomicrobiales bacterium | reverse complement strand
GATGAGCCGGCCCATTCGAGCAGAGACGCGGGCGACCCTGCTGGAGACTATCGCCAAGGCCCGCCTGTGGCTCGACGAGCTTGCATCTGGTCGTGTCGCCTCGATCGATGCGTTGGCTGATCGCGAAGGGCAGATGCCGCGGCAGATCACGGCGACGCTCTCCTGCGCGTTCCTGGCTCCGGACATCGTCGCGGCCGGTATCGATGGCACACTGCCCGACCGTGTCGGCACCGCCCGCGCTCGGGACCTGCCTGCGGAATGGACCCGCCAGCGGCAGATGCTCGGGCTCATCGCAAAGTCGAGTTGAGCCGATCACACTTCAAATGAAAAACCCCGGGACTTGCCCGGGGTCTCGTCTCACGCCGCCGACTTGGCCTTGCGGCCCTTCTTGGCCGGTTCTGGAGCCGCCACCGTCTTGCGGCGCTGCTGGCCGAGGCCCATGCTCTTGGCCAGTTCCGACCGGGCCGCCGCGTAGTTCGGCGCCACCATCGGATAGTCCGCCGGCAGGCCCCACTTCGCGCGGTAGTCCTCCGGCGACAGATCGTACTTCGTCCGCAGGTGCCGCTTCAGCGACTTGAACTTCTTCCCGTCCTCCAGGCAAACGATGTAGTCCGGGTGGATCGACTTCTTGATCGACACTGCGGGGGTCTGCGCCTCGACCGGCTTCTCGACCGAACCGCTCGCCGTCGCGACCAGCGCCTTGTGGACCTGCGCGATCAGGGACGGGAGGTCGGCCATCGTCACGGTGTTGTTGCTCACATAGGCCGCGACGACGTCGGCGGCCAGTTCAACCAAATTGTCGGGGTTCGTTATGTCGGTCATCGGCGTTCTCTGATGAGGTTACAGCACAAGGCGATAGCCGAAATTTGTGGGCTTTCCAATAGTGATCTATCTTGCGAATGAAATCGCGAGTTGGAATTCGATCCAGCTGATCGAAATCTCTTCGCATCTGATCCGGGTCCCGCTGATCCATGTCCTTCTGACTGAACAAAGGCACGATCTGCAACTGGTGGTTCAATCCGGCAAAAAACCGAGCGCAAGGACCAGTATTCGAGAAGGCCAAAACCGCTCGATTTCGAAAATTTTACTGCAAAACAACTGAAAATTTTGCAAAAAGAGGCCAGATGTCTGCCTCCGGCGACCGAAAGCAAGATCAGCAGGCTCGCGCCAGCCCGCCCCGCGGTCTTCGCCCATCATGACCCGACCAGGATGCTGCCTTCCTGCGCCGGAGTGAGGTCCTCATCCCCCCAGAGTCGCCTACCAGGCGATGCGGGCGACGCCCGGTGCTGGTCTAGGCGTCGGATGAGCGAGGCATGTGCTGTCGCAGCGCATCGTTGATGCGCTCCTGCCAGCCCGGGCCATCCTCCTGGAAATGGGCAAGCACATCGCTGTCGAGCTTGATCGACACCAGCTCCTTGGAGATGGGAATGCTGCCCTTTGGGCGCACGGGCACGGAATCGGACGCTGCAGACACCGCCGGCTTGAAGACCGCTTCGGCGATTGACAAGGGGTCGGTAGGTCGGCGCCGGATGGGTGGTCTGGCCATACGAATCTCTCCCAATGAACCCTTCCACCGATACAGGCAGGCCCCGCACCTGGGAACGTTTCAGATAGGTCTGTCGCAGCGATATCGAATTTCCCGTCCCATGTCCGCCAGTTCGACCGCGCGGCGCCTGGTTGGTCGGCCGCCCCCCTCGCCGCGCGCTATTTGACTCCCCTCGCGGTCAGGACCTCACCCACCAGGATGGCAGCCGGATAGAGAACCTCCTCCTCAGTGCGAGCATGCATCGTCAGGCGCTCGGCGAAGGAGGCTACATCCGGGTTTCCTTCTCTCTGCGCGGCTGCGGCAAGCTCCTTCAGCGCACCCACGATGGTTTCATGCTCAGCAAGCATGCGGGGGAGCTCCGCCTTCAGGCGTCGAGCCATCGCCAGCAAGGACGCGGCGTCAGGAGGCAGTTCGCCCTTTGCAAGCGGGGCGAGCGCCCCGAGTGGAGGCATCGCGAACGCCTCCTCCTGGACGAAATGCGGGTGAAGCAGGTGAGCCACTTTCTTCGCCGCAGCGGCGGTCGCGCCTCCTGCCTGCGTGGCCCTGACGAGGTCTGCATGCAACTCGTCGTGCTCATGTTTCAGAGGTTGTGGAATGCTGGTCATGTTCGGTCTCTCCGAAAGGATCGAAGACGCATCGGCCTCGGGGCCGTTCACCTCACGTGAAGCTTGACGCAATCGACGCCTCCGTCGTTGCGCATCATCAAGTTTCACGATGCAAGCCAGTTCCCATAGATTTCGCGCCGCCGGTACGCGGCAGCAATGCCTTTATCGCAGCGTATGCAGCAAAGCCGCAGATTCCACTGAATCCGGCGTGCCAAATCCCGAACACGCCCAACACGGGTACCAGCGGTTCGGAGGCCTGACGCCGCTCCCGGCGCGCGTCGAGCAGCTTCGCCAGATCGCGAGCGCTATGCGTCGAACCGAGGGAAGGAGGATCGTCGCCTGTGGAACTTGACGCCGTTGCCGTGAGAGAGCCCTCTGACGCAAGCTGGAGCCACGCGTCGCGCCACGTGCCGCGATGGATGCGGAAGGACGATCATGGAGCAGAGTTGGCGCTGGTTCGGACCCGACGACGTCGTTCCACTGAAGGCCATCCGGCAGGCGGGCGCGAGCGGTGTGGTCACGTCGCTTCATCACATCCCATACGGTGAGGTTTGGCCGATCGTCGAGATCGAACGTCGAAAGGCTCAGATCGCCGCGCCCTCGCTCGGGCTGCGCTGGAATGTCGTGGAGAGCCTTCCCATCCATGAGCGCATCAAGCTTGGCGAAGGTGATCTCTCGGCCCTCTTCGATCACTACAGGCAATCGATGAGAAACCTCGCTGCCAGCGGGGTGCACACGGTTTGCTACAACTGCATGCCGGTGATCGACTGGACAAGAACCGAATTGCACCACCGTCTTCCAGGCGGTGGAACGGCGCTCCGCTTCAATGCGCATGAGTTCGCAGCCTTCGACTGCTTCATGCTCGAGCGGCCGGGAGCACAAGAGGATCATCCGCCCGAAGTCGTGAGCCGCGCCCACGCATGGTTCCTGGATGCGTCGGAGGGGCAGAAGAGCACGCTGCTGGCCAGCATCATGGCCGGTCTCCCCGGGGCGTACGACCGCTACGATATTCCGTCACTTCGGCGGATGCTCGACCGATACCGGGACATCACAGCGGAGGGCCTACGCGAGAACTTCGGCCGCTTTCTCCGCGAGGTCATGCCGCTCGCCGAAGAACTCGGTCTTCGCTTCGCGGTCCACCCGGACGATCCGCCACGGCCTCTCATGGGCCTGCCCCGCGTCGTCTCCTGCGGAGACGACATCTCCTTCATCCTGTCGGCCGCCGATGTGCCGGCCAATGGCCTAACCCTCTGCTCAGGTTCGCTGGGAGCCGGTGTCCACAACGACGTGCCCGCCATCGCACGACACTTTGCAGACAGGATCCACTTTGTTCATTTGCGCAATGTCTCCAAGGAGGCGGACGGCTCCTTCATGGAAGCGGATCACCTTGGCGGGGACACCGACATGCTTTCGCTCATCGAAGTTCTTCTCCGTGAGCAGGGGAGAAGGCTGGAGGCGGGCATCGAGACCTGGCGACTGCCCTTCCGCCCTGACCACGGCCACGAATTGCTGGACGATGTCGGAAAGGGCTCGTTCCCCGGCTATTCTGCGATAGGCCGGTTGAAAGGGCTGGCCGAACTGCGCGGCGTCATGCTGGCCACGGGCCGACTGCTGAACTTGCCGGTTTGAAATGAAGTCTCGTCTTGGGACTGAGGACCGCACCCGAGAGCGGGGATGGTCTCAAGAGCGAAGACTCACCTCCATGGAGCCGATCATCGAAACCGAACACTGGTCAGCCGGGACGTGAATAGGCGTGGAACGGGTTATCCTCCGTGAGAACTGTCAGAGTGGCCTCGTCGACGCCCGAGGCGCGAAGCAGCGGCATCATGACGTCCGTCAGGTGAGTGTAGGGACGCGGCGTGCCCCCACCGGGCTTGGCCGGATCGAACCAGCCGACATCGTGGCTGATCAAGAGCCTGTCTGTGCCCCCAGCTGCCAGTGCCCGCAGGATGAGTGCGCAGACCTCGGCATCGGGTGCGCGGGAGACATGGTCGTATTCGATCCAGGCGCCGCGGGAAACGGCCGCGTCGTGAAAGCCGACATCAGTTTCCTTCTGGGTGTGAATCCAGATGAAGCGACTGGCAGGGCACCCCTCCTCCTCGAGGATGTCGAGTTGCCGCATCGCGACTGATCCTCGCATCGTGTGGCTGCCTATGACGGCGCCCGTCCGGGCAGCGGCGCGGGCGGCTGCACGCAGGATCCGCTCTTCGAGCCCCGTGATCCCGTCGTCCCCGGCGCTGAGCTTGATCCAGCCGGCGCGGTAGTCAGCCTCGGCAAACCGCTCCGTCAGTTCCCGGAACATCCAGGCTTCGAGCGCATCGTCGTCGGCATCCCGAACCCAGGGGACGATCCATGGCTCACGATAGCTGCCGGTGGGTACGACGATCGGAAAACCGGTCGCGCGGGACACCGCGAGGTCGAGGTCGGCCCGACGCCCCACGCCTGTCGTCGAGCACTCCACCAGCGCGGTGACGCCCCGCCGCTTGACCTCCTCGATCATCGGGGCCATCAGCCCGACGACCTCATCCGCGTCGGCCTCGGCATAGCCGGGACTGTCCGGCGTGCGCAGGTCGACGAAGACATGCTCGTGCGGGAGGATCAATCCCAGCGTGTCGCGGCCGAGCAAGCCCAGCGTAGTGTAGAGCTTGCGTCCGGGTTGCCCCGATGCGGGGGCGGTTTCACGTTGTCTATCCATATCGCGCCCCCGTACGGTGGTGTGGAAGCCTTGCACTCGCGTGGAAGCAGCAGTAGCCGCACGCGGCAAGCAGTGTGGGCGAAACGGGTGATCATTCAAATGCTGCTAGCGGCATGGCATCGGCAGCATCGTGAACTTCCACCGCCGCGAGTGTGAGTGTTGCCTCGCATGATCGATTGGGCCACTCTCGTTGAAAGTCCACAATGACGTGCGCAACTCGGCTTCATTGAAGTCCGATTCCGTCCGCCCCTGCAGGAGACCGAACACATGAACGATGTCGGATCCATTCGGGGCGGGTCGTGGTCCCGCCGCGCCCTTCTCGCCGGCGGCGCCGCCTTCGCCGGGGCCGCCACATGGCCACGGTCCCTCCTGGCGCAGACGCCACGCAGCGGAGGACGGTTGGTCGTTGCCGCCGATTCCGAACCGCGCAATCTCAACCCGGCGATCGTTGCCTCCAACGGCGTCTTCTTCGTGTCGTCGAAGATCGTCGAGCCGCTCGCGGAGGCAGCCTTCGAGACGCCGGACGGGCTGTCTCCCCGCCTCGCGCTAAGCTGGAAGGGATCGCCCGACGGGCTCAGCGCCACGTTCGCGCTTCGGCCGAACGTGACGTGGCACGACGGCAAACCATTCACGTCTGCGGATGTCGCATTCTCGGCCATGGAGGTCTGGAAGAAACTGCAGAACCTCGGCCGTCTCGTCTTCGCGGACCTCGAAGCGGTGGACACGCCCGATCCGCTCACCGCGGTGTTCCGCTTCTCCAAGCCGACCCCTTTCCAACTCATCCGCAATGCCCTGCCGGCGCTTACGGCCGTGCTGCCGAAGCACCTCTATGAAGGCACCGACATTAACGCGAACAAGGCCAATGCGGCCCCGATCGGCACCGGACCGTTCCGCTGGGGCGAGAGCAGGCCCGGCGAGTACACGCGGCTGGTGCGCAACCCCACATACTGGAGCCCGGGCCAGCCGCTGCTCGACGAGATCATCTATCGCGTGTTGCCGGACCGCGCCGCCGCGGCGGGAGCGCTCGAGTCGGGCGAGATCCAGCTCGCGGCGTTCTCGATGGTGCCGCTCGCCGATCTCGGGCGCATCGCCGCAGTGCCGGGCCTCGCCGTCGTCACGCGCGGGTACGAGGCCCTGACCTATCAGCTCGTGGTCGAGATCAATCACCGCAAGCCCGAGCTCTCCGACCCGAGAGTCCGTCGCGCCATCTCCCACGCGATCGATCGGGACTTCGTCGTCCGCACCGTGTTCCTCGGTTTCGCGGCCACGTCATCCGGACCCGTGCCGCGCAACGACCCGCAGTTCCACGACGCCACCGCGCAGGTGCCTTCTTTCGATCCCGCGCGCGCCAACGCGCTGCTCGACGAGGCGGGCTTCCGCCGCGGCGCCAATGGCGTGCGGTTCAAGCTGCGCCTACTGCCTGCGCCGTTCTTCAACGAGACACGGCAGTTCGGATCCTATCTCCGGCAGGCGCTCGCCGCCGTGGGGATCGACGCCGAACTCGTCAACAACGACACCGCGGCGCATCTGAAAGCGGTCTACACCGACCACGCCTTCGATCTTGCGGTCGGTTCGCCCGTCTACCGGGGCGACCCGGCCATATCCACGACCATTCTGGTGCAGGGCGGACTGCCGGCCGGCGTTCCGTTCTCCAACCAGGGCGGCTTTCGCAGCGCGGAATTGGACGCGGTGATCGCCCAGGCCGCGACCACCATCGACGACGCGCAGCGGACCGCCCTCTACCGCGACTTCCAGCGCCTCGTCGTCACCGACCTGCCGCTCATCAACGTGGCCGAGTGGGGCTTCACCACCGTCGCCAGCAACAAGGTCCGCAACGCCGCGAACAACCCGCGCTGGGCGGTTTCGAACTGGGCGGACCTCTGGCTGGCGCCGTGAACCGGACCGACCTCGTGGGGGCGTGCGCCATCGACGGCGGCGGCCCGCCGGCTCGCGAACAGTGAACCGAGCGTTCGTCCTCGTCCGGCGCCGTCTGCTGGGCGCCGTCCCCGTTCTCGCGATCGTCGTGGTCGGCACCTTCGCGCTGCTCGAGTCGGCCCCGGGCGACGCGGTCGACGCCTATCTCGGCACGACCGGCGGGGACCGCGGGCTCGTCGACCAGTTGCGTCGCGACTGGGGGCTTGACCAGGGGCCGCTGCAGCGCCTCGGGCTCTACCTCGCAGCGCTGGCGCGCCTGGACCTCGGCTGGTCCGTCGCCTTCTCTCGTCCGGTGCTCGACGTGATCCTCGAGCGCCTGCCCAACACGCTCCTGCTGATGGGATCGGCCGTGGCGCTGGCCTTCGGACTCGGCTCGCTGCTCGGTGTCGTCGCCGGCAGCCGGCCCGGCGGACCGGCGGACCGGATCCTGTCCATCGGCTCGCTCGCTCTCTACGCCGTGCCCGGATTCTGGCTGGGGCTGGTTCTCATCGTCGTGTTCGCCGTGCAGTTGCGCTGGCTGCCCAGCGGCGGCATCGAGACCATTGCCTCCGGCAAGCAGGGCCTGGCACGGGCAGGCGATATCGCCCGCCACCTCGTGCTGCCGGTTGCCGCACTGGGTATTCTCTACCTGGCCCTCTACCTGCGGATGATGCGCGCCGGCATGGTCGAGGTCTGGCGGCAGGACTTCGCGCGTGCGGCCTTCGCGCGCGGCCTGCCGCACCGGCACATCGTCTGGCGACACGTCGCGCGAAATGCGCTTCTGCCCCTCGTCACCATGCTAGGCCTCCAGGCGGCGACGATGCTCGGGGGCAGCGTGGTCATCGAAAGCGTCTTTGCCGTGCCTGGGCTCGGGCGGCTCGCCCACGAGGCGGTGGCGCAGCGCGACACGCCCCTTCTGCTGGGCATCATCCTGGTCGGCGCGGTGCTGGTCATCGCCGTGAACCTTGCGGTCGACATCGCCTATGCCGCCCTGGATCCCCGCGTCGGCGCGGGGCAGGAGACATCGGCATGAGCGCGGCGGTGCGCTTCCGCGCCTCGGCTGAAGGTGTCGCAGGGCTCGCTATCCTTGCCCTGCTGGGGCTCGTTGCGCTGCTGGCTCCGGTCCTCCATCCAGGTGACCCGCTCGACATCGTCGGCGCACCCCTGACGCGACCGTTCACCGTCTTGGCGACGCCACTTGGGACCGACTGGCTGGGCCGGGACGTGCTCGCGATGATCGTCCACGGCGCCCGCACGTCGCTGACGGTCGGGCTCGCCGCCGCATTCGTCGCCATCTCCATTGGCGTTGCGGTGGGCACGCTTGCCGGCCTGTTCGGCAGATGGGTGGACGAAACACTGATGCGCGTCACAGATGCGTTCCAGACCATTCCCGGCTTCCTGCTGGCGCTGGCCTTCGTCAGCACCGTCGGACCCTCGCTCGCCACGGTCGTCTTCGCCATCGCGCTCGGCGCATGGACCGGCCCGGCCCGTCTTGTCCGGGCGGAGGTGCTGTCGATCCGCGAGCGCGATTTCGTGGCCGCGGCGCGCGTCGTCGGAATGCACCCGCTCGCCATCGCCGTACGGGAGGTGCTGCCCCACGCACTTCCACCGGTCGTCTCGCTCGCGGCGGTCATCGTCGCCGGCGCCATCCTGACCGAGGCGGCGCTGTCGTTTCTGGGTCTCGGCGATCCCAACCGCGCCACGTGGGGCGGACTCATCGCGGAAGGCCGCTCGGTCCTGCGCAGCGCGCCGTTCCTGTCGATCTGGCCGGGCCTCGCCCTCGTCGTCACCGTGCTCGGCGTCCACCTCGCAGGAGAGGGCGTGGTCGCCGCACTGGCGCTACGGCGCAGCGGGCCATGAGCCAGTCCCCGTTGGTCCAGCTTGAGGGCGTCGGCGTGCGCTACGCGCCGCGATCGCCGCAGGTGCTGGCCGATGCCACGCTGGCCCTGGCGCCGGGCGAGCGACTGGCCGTGATCGGCGAGAGCGGATCGGGCAAGAGCACGCTGGGTCTGGCCATCGCCGGGCTGCTGCCGCAGGGCTCGATCGTTACGGGGCATCTTGCCTGGCCGGCGCTGGGCGATCGACCGCGACCGGGGCGCGACATCGGGTTCGTGTACCAGGATCCCTCGGGCAGCCTCGATCCGGTGATGCGGGTCGGCGACCAGGTGGCCGAGGTCGTCGCGGTTCATTCCGCCATGGCGCCCGACGTCACGCCGCTCGAGCAGGCCGTCAACCTGCTGGGCCGGGTCGAGCTGCCGTATCCGGCGCGGACCGCCCGGGCCTACCCTCACCAGCTCTCCGGCGGGCAGCGGCAGCGGGTCGCGCTGGCCTTGGCCATGGCCGGCCGGCCCAAACTGCTGATCGCCGACGAGGCGACAAGCGCGCTCGATCCTATTGTGCAGGCCCGGATGGTCGCGCTGATCGGCCGGCTGTGCGACGACGACGGGCTGGCGCTCGTCTTCGTGACCCATGACATCGCCCTTGCCGCAACGCTCGGCTCCAGGCTTGCTGTCGTCTATGCCGGGCGCATCGTCGAGGCCGGGCCGCGTTCGCGCGTCCTCGGCGCGCCGCGCCATCCCTACACCCGGGCGCTCATGGCCGCGCAGCTCGGCATCGAGCGGCCGCGCGGCGGGCGGTTGCCGACCATCGAGGGTCAGCCGCCAGACCCGGCTACACCACCGCCGGGCTGTCGCTTCGCGCCGCGCTGCGCTCTCGCCGTGTCCGCCTGCTCCGCCGCACAACCGCCGTGGCGCGGCGCTTTCGACGACGGCGCGGCCTGCCTGTTCGCTCCGGGAAATCCGGCATGAACAGGGCCCTCGCCATCGAGGCGCGCGGCCTGCGCCGGGTGTTCCGGTCCGGCGGACGCGAGGTCACGGCGCTCGATGGCGTGGACGTCGCAGTCGCGCCCGGCGAGACGCTGGCCGTGGTCGGAGCGTCCGGCAGCGGCAAGACGACGCTCGCGCGCGCTCTGCTGCGGCTCGTCGATCTCGACGCGGGCGCGGTGAGCCTGCGCGGGCGCGATCTGCTGGCACTGTCGGGCGCGGCGCTGCGAGCGGAGCGACGCCATATCCAGATGGTGTTCCAGGATCCCGCGGCGGCGCTGAACCCGCGCGCGACCATCGGCCGGATCATCGAGGATCCGTTGCGGATCCATGGTATTGTACCGCCGAACGAACGGGCGGCT
>JAIYAB010000389.1 GCA_027489275.1 Hyphomicrobiales bacterium | reverse complement strand
TGGCCTCCAGGTTCGTTCGTGCTTTTTTTGTTTTCCCGATCGCGGTCGGGGTTCGCACGACGCCTTGAGGACAGGGACGCGTCGAAGCCGCCAACGCCTTGCGCACGGTTCCGACCGTTATCCCGGCCTTGGTGCGGACCTTTGCGCTGAACGCCGTCCTGTCCGCCATCCCCACCGAGGTCGCGACCGCCGTTCTGCGCATGGCCTTGTCCGCAGGCCTGCCCATCGCCAGGAACCTGCTTCGGCCGCCTCCACACGCGCGAGAGGATGGCATCCACCTCGCGCATGCGGGCGAGGTCGCTGTCGTCGCCCGTCGCCAGCACATGCTCGCGCAGATCGAGGATGACCTGGGTGAAGGAGGAGATGCGCAGGATCGTGAATGCAGCCTCGCAGAAGGACTGCCACCGACGGATTGCAGCCTTCTCATCGGCCAGATGACGCCTTGCGAGAGCGTCGTGGTTCAAGTCCATGGCAGACAGGGCTGAACGCTCGATCACGAGGATTGCGTCGGCCAGGTCCTCGTAGCGCGTCATGAGGGCGAGCTGGAGGTCGCCGAGGACAGGGAAGGTCTGGATGGAGGCCTTGGGGTCCGTGCCCGCCCTCCACCGTGCTGCGCTGCGCGCACGCAGGTTCGGGTCGAAGGACGGGGCCTTGCCGAGAGGGGGCGGAGCGAAGGCCGCTCGTTCGTGGTGGCGGGAGCTTGCACGAGAGGACGCACCCCGGCCCGATCGGTCGTCACCGTCGGCAAGGACTGCGTGATCCGCGCAGATGATGCGTCGCGCACCCCACGCCCGCATCGTCCTCATCGCCTTGCGGCGTCGGACCGAGGCCCGGTGCTCGTAACGATCCAGAACCTCGAGATCGCGCGCGCACAGTGCTGTTGCTGCTGAACGAACATCGAGGTCCGAGGACGGCATCAAGGCAACGCCCCGTCGGAACGCGACCCCCATGTCCTCGGTGGCTGCATCCGCGACGGCACGATCCCGCGCATCCCGCAGAAGCGCGATGTCGTCCTCGGCAAAGAGGGGCTGCCCGATGCCTGAGAAGCATGATCGCTCGCAGCACGTGGCGATCAGATCCGACCATCCATCGACCAGCATCCTGTTGAAGGTGATGGTGGCCAAAGCAGCCCGCTGCGCGATCATCTTCATCGCATGGATGCGCTGGATGGCGTCATCGGCCTGCGCGAAGGCGATCGTCGCCTGAAGGAGGTCGACGGAGATGGCGTCATCGCTGCGACTGGCCCTCGATCGCTCGAGCCCATCCGTGCGCCCGAGGATCGCGCGCGCGAGGCCGATGCCGGTGCGCTCGACGTGAACGAGGACGCGACGAGGATTCAGCAGGGCATTCAGGCCGTGGCGTCGTGCATTGGTGCTCGATCTCGCCTTGCCCTGCGCTGTACGAGGACCGCGGCTCAGCGCTCCATTGCGACGGCTGGTCTCACCGGCCATGGCCGCTTCCCCTGCCCTCATCGACACGACCGTGGTCGACATCACGATCGGCCTGGGCCTCACGATCGGGATGAGGATCACGATCGGTGGCGCCGGCACCGTCGACGTGACGATCACGCACGCCATTCTTAATCGACCGCGCATGATCCTTGGCCGGGCGGACGCTGCCGGGTTCGAGGACGGCGACGGAACGTCGCAGGGCTGCCCTCTCCGCCTTCATTTCGCGGACCATGCGGTCGCGCCGCTTCTCGATGGCAGCCAGGACCTTCTCCATCCGATCGATGGAGGCTGCATGAAGGCAGCGCGCCCTCGCCGCGATGACGCCGATGCCGACGCCTGCATCGCGCAGCGTCTGTTCCACGGTGGCGATGGCGCTGCGATCCTTCTTGAAGTAGCCGACGACGGTTGCAGGGATCGTGTGTGAACCAGCGTTGGGCAAGAGTTCGGTCAGCTTCTCGCGCAAGGCTGTCTGCATCGCGTCGTCCGTCAGGTCCGCAATGGTGCGCCGCATGCGGGCCGCCTCGACGGTGCCGAAGGCGATGTCGCGTGCTAGGCTCCAGTCATAGGCAGCGAAGG
Source organism: Hyphomicrobiales bacterium (assembly GCA_027489275.1). Taxonomy (GTDB): domain Bacteria; phylum Pseudomonadota; class Alphaproteobacteria; order Rhizobiales; family Beijerinckiaceae; genus Alsobacter. The sequence goes on along the minus strand of JAIYAB010000389.1, from coordinate 3,871 downwards.
GCTTCATCGTCTCGTGCAGGGCGACGAACTCCGACCTGAAGAGCATCTCGTCCTCGGGAACGAAGGCCAGCGACTGCAGGGCCTGACGAGAGGGCAAGGGACAGTGCGACAGCAGGTCCGTGTAGGCCGAGGAGACCGCTTCCTCCTCTTGGCGTGCATCGCCTGCACACGGACGATCCCGTCCGGAGCTGGCAGCAGCCTGCTGCTGCGATCCATCCTGCGTCGCAGGATGCGGTTGTGTCGTGGGCGACGTCATCGTCTGGTCCTCGTCTCAGCGTTTCAGTACATGCGATGCGACATCCTTCATGGTTGCGGGCGCAGGGGCTGCGTTCCGGTGTGCTCACCGTGGCCGAGCGGCGCACCTGACCTCCAGAATCAGGGGATCTCCAGCGCACCCGGACGACCTATACTTCCGATAACGATCCTTCGGCGTCAACCCCTGCCACACGTCCGGAACGACGACCATCGACGGCCATCGCAATTCATCGACGAATTGCGCAGAACGCAACGATGAACTTGCGTTGCTTGCAACTTCAAAGCCCAAATGGACTCACTTCGCCCACCAAACCGGACGACGCATCGTCGTCCGGCACGGTCGCCCGGGCCGACGTCGTACCGATCGCGGCTGGGTCAGACCTTGCGGCGCAGGATCACGCCGGGCTCCTCAGGCGTGCCGATGAACTCGATGCCGGCATCCTCGAACGTCTTCTGAAGCTCAACGAGCGTGTGCGAGCGACTGGGCGGTACGCCATCGTGCTGCTCGAGCCGTTGGATCGTGAACCTGTTGGTGCCGGCTCGCTCGGCCAGGTCCGAAGCTGACCAGCTGAGGAGTCCACGCGCAGCTCGTATTTGTGATCCTGTAATCACATAAATTGACCTTGACATCACATTTTGTGCTATTACATAGGTGCTCAACCTCGGCAAAGGCGTACCCGGAGCACCCACCCATGTCTGACACATTCACCTACTGGCGCAATGCCCTTGGCGGGGCGTTCGGGCCGATCCACGAGAATGATCCACAGCCGGGATACTACAGGACGAAGCCCGGGCGCGACGGCAGGATGCTGCCCGTGGCGATCTGGAGGGAGGCGGACGGACGCGTGACGGCGATCCGCGACGGCGTCGAGGTCGATCCTTGCGCGGTCTGGACGTGGTGCTGCCTGAACCCCGTCACCTACGAGACCTACGTCGCCGCCGCCGAGACGGGCGAGGCATGGCCGGAGGATGTGCCGATGGCCGGGGTCGGCAGCAGTTATGGTGCTGCGGACCCGGCGCTATCGGTGTCAGCTTCGTCCGCCATCCCCACCCGCACACCCGCCCCCGGTCCCAGCCACAACAGCGCCGGCGCCGTCGTCGACCGCGCCATGGGGATGAAGGCCATCATCGACGGCCTGTGGCTGCAGGCCTCCGACTGGCTCGCTGCCATCGGTGCGATCTCTTCGCAGGTCGAGGCCGACCGCTGCGCCAATTTTGCCGAGCGCTTCGGCGAACTGGAGAAGACCGCCGAGGAGGAGCGGACCGGCGAGAAGAAGCCCGTCCTCGAGCAGGGCCGCGCCATCGACGCACGGTGGAAGCCGGTGATCGCTGCTGCAGAGGACGCCAAGCGCGCCATGAAGACGGCGCTGGAGCCCTTCCTCGTGGAAGAGAACCGCAGGTTGAGGGACGCGACGGGCTTCGGTGGCGTGATGGAGAGCGCCCGCGCCGGGACCCATGGCCGTCGTGTCAGCCTGCGCAGGACACGGCGCGTCCAGGTCAGCGACCGCAGCGCCTTCATCGCCCACTACAGGCGCGATGCCCGTGTCTGGCAGGACGAGGCCGTCCAGAAGATCCTGCTGAAGCTCGCCGAGACGGATCTTGCCGCCGGCAAGGCCGTGCCGGGCGCGCAGATGATCGAAGAGCAGGTCGCCGCATAACCGGAGCGGCAGGCCCGGCGCAGCGTGACCCGTTCGGCATGATCGCCGCAGTCCCGCTCGGGGCCAACGCAGACGACGGCACCAGGATGGTCTGATCCCAAGCGGGTCCAGACACCCCGATCGTCGAATGGACGGTTCGACCGCCACCGGTTCGAAGACCGTCGCTTCCTACGCATCGAGACTTCACCGCAACCGATGGGCTCCCAGGGCCCGCAACGGGCTGCACCATGCAGCGCCCGAAGGAGATGTCATGGCTCACGTTCAATCCACGACGACCACCACGCGCCCTCTCTCCGCCCTGCCCGTCCCCGACGGCAGCGAGCGGCAGGGCGAGCTCGTCCCCCGTCCCTCTTCCTCCCGTCCCTCTCTTCGCGCAGGCGCTCGCCCCCGCGCCATTGTCCCGCGCACGCTGGAGGAGGCGATGGCCTTCGCGCGCGCCGTCGTCGCCGCCCGCATGGCGCCCTCAGGCTTCGAGACGCCCGAGGCCTGCATGATCGCCATCCTGCACGGCATGGAGGTCGGCCTCACCCCGATGTCCGCCCTGCAGCGCATCGCCGTCATCGGCGGCCGTCCCACCATCTGGGGCGATGGGGCCATGGCGCTGGTGCGGGCCTCGGGCCTTGCAGCCTCGATCGAGGAGAGGATCGAGGGCACGGGTCCCACCGACTGGGTCGGCGTCTGCACCGTCCGGCGCAGGGGCGATGTGCATCCTGTCGAACGACGGTGCTCCGCCGACGATGCACGCCGCGCGCGGCTGTGGGGCAAGGCGGGTCCGTGGTCGGACTATCCGCAGCGCATGCTGCAGATGCGGGCGCGCGCCTTTGCCTTGCGCGACGTCTTCGCCGACGTGCTCGGCGGCCTCTACCTGCGCGAGGAGATCGAGGGGAGCGAGGAGACCGCGGAGAGCCCGGAGACGATGGAGGCGGACGTCGCCAGAGCGATCGAAGGGGCAGGAGCCGGTCCGTCCGCGGAGGAGCGAGCGAACGCGGCGGGAGACCGGTCCCCTTCGACCCATGGCCCGATCGCGCGTCCGGCCTCGAGGCCGAAGATCATCGCGCCGCCGCCACCGCCGATGCCGGCAACCCCGGACGCGCCACCACCGGAGCCGGCCTCGCCGGCGAGCACGCCCGTGGCCGCTGCGGCGCACCCGCATGACCAAGTCGATCCGCCGGCCTGGCGGCCCGCCACCACCCGGCCCCGCGCTGCCCTCACCGCGCGACGCCGGACATCGCGCGCGCGCGAGGCCCAGCGCCTGCGCTTCGAGAACGGGTGGGCCATCCCCAGGCCACGCACATTGCAGGTGCACCCAAGCACCCTCCCCGCGCGGCGGAGACCGAAGGACGGCGTGGCGCGGGATACCTCCACGGAGGCGACCGGTGGGCCGACGGCGCCGGCCGGCAATCCGTCTCCCGAGGCGACGCCCCCGCCTTCGCCATTGCCGCACGACGTTCTCGGCCTCTACGACGATGCCCTCTCCTGCGCCCTCGACGATGCAACCCTCGCCGAGATCGTCGAGGAGTACCTGCCCCGTCTCACCACGCTGGATCGCGACGCGGCCGCGCAGGCGGAGCGGATCCTCGCTCGCCATCGCGACCGGGTCGCCGTCCTCGCCATGCTCGACGCCGATGGCAGCCGTCACCCTGACGGTGGTGGCCAGCCATGACGGATCCCGTCCGGCGCAGGAGCCTCTCCACACGCGAGAGGCTCGATCTCTTCCTCGCCGCCCTTGGCCGGTGCCAGCGTTGCGGATGGGCGCTGACACCCGGCACACGGTGGGAGGTCGATCACGTCATCCCGCTCGCCCTGGGCGGTCGCGACGCCACCGACAACATGCAGGTGCTCTGCTCGCCCTGTCACAGCGGCAAGACCCGCGCACACGACGTGCCGGCCATCGCCAAGACCGCCCGCATCCGCGCACGCCACCTCGGGGCGCGGACCTCACGAAGGCCAATGCCGGG
>JAIYAB010000439.1 GCA_027489275.1 Hyphomicrobiales bacterium | reverse complement strand
AAGTTGACGTTGCGAACGTCATCCTCCGACGAGAAAGCGCCGGTGACCCGCACCGTGAGCCGTTCCTGATCAGTATTGATGACGCCGGACGGGCGCACGATGTTCTGCGCCTGCAGCGCCGCCATCAGCGCGCCCGGATCGATCCGCAGCCGCGCCAGTTCCTGGACCGAGAAATCGACGAAGATGCGTTCGTCCTGCGCGCCGATGAGCTCGATCTTCGAGACATCGGGCACAAGCAGCAGTTCGGATCGGATCTCTTCGACCTTGTCGCGCAGCTCGCGGCGGCTGAAACCGTCCGCCGTGAATCCATAAATGATGCCGAAGGTATCCCCGAAGCGGTCGTTGAAGAACGGCCCGACGACGCCGGCCGGCAGCGTGTGGCGCATGTCCGCAACGAGGTTGCGGGCCTTCTGCCATATGGCGGGAACTTCGCTCCCGGGAGCCGACTGCTTCAGGTTCACGAAGATCGTGGTGATGCCGCGCGTCGTGTAGCTGCGCAGGAAGTCGACCTCGGGCGTCTCCTCGAGCTTGCGCTCCAGCCGCTCGGTCACCTGCTTCAGCATCTCGTCCATCGTGGCGCCGGGCCACGCCGCGGAGACGACCATCGTCTTGATGACGAAGGTGGGATCTTCATTGCGGCCCAAGCGCCAGTAGGCAAGCAGGCCCGCAAGGACGGACACTATCATCAGGAAGATGACGAAGGAGCGGTGCCGGAGCGCCCAGTCCGAGAGATTGAACTGCATCACGGTTCGACCCCTACGAGACGCACGGCCTGGCCGGCCTTCAGGGTGGATACCCCGGCCACGACGACGACATCGCCGGCGGCGAGGCCGCGTCGAACGATGGCACGGGCAGGATCATCGGCAGCGAGTTCCACCGGACGCGCAGCCAGCGTGCGGGTCGCCGGGTCGACGACCCATACCGCGGTCTGGCCGGACGCGCGGACGAGAGCAGCGGCGGGAATGGCGAAGCCGTCGGCCTCGACCGGCAGGGGCGTACCCTGCACGGAAACGCCCAGTCGCATTCCTTCCGGAGGATCGACGAGACCGACGCGGATGCGGAAGAGACGGGTCACCGGATCGGCCTCCGGCGAGATTTCGCGAACCCGGCCGGTCGCGGCAACTCCGGGATTGCCGGCGAGGGCGACGCTCATGCGGTCGTCCACTCCCGTGGCGGCAATGGCTCCCGCCGGTACGTCGAACACCGCGTCACGGCCATCGCGGCGCGCAAGCTGGACAATCATGCGACCGGCGGCAACGACCTCGCCCGGCTCGGCGCCGACGGCCGTCACGACGCCCGGCGCATCGGCCTTGAGCACCGTGAAGCCAACGACATCCTCGGCGATCCTCACTCCGGCGGCTGCGGCCTCGACCTGCGCGCGCGCGGACTTCAAGGCCTGCTCGGCCTGCTCGAAATCGGCACGGGAGGTCACTCCGCGGGCATAAAGATGGGACTGCCGCTCATGAGCGGCCTCCGCCTGGCGCAGGATCCCGTCCGCCGCGGACAACGTTGCGCGAGCGGACCTCAGCTCGTTCTCCTCGGTCTCCGGATCGAGGCGAGCAAGCGGCTGACCATCCTTGACGGCGGCGCCGATGCCCACCATCCGCTCCGCGATCCGGCCGCTGATCCGGAATGCAAGGGACGCCTGGTCACGCGCTTCGATCCGACCCGTGAAGCTGGCCAGCGGCTGCGCAGCGGACGGCGCGATGGTCACGGTCCGCACCGGGCGGACAGGGGGCGCAGGCTCAGCCGTTTCCTGCTGGCATGCCGACAGCGCGAGAGCGAGGAGAACGGCCGTTCCCGCTCCGCTCTTGCGGCAGACCCGACGAAGAGGCAGTCCGTTGTCCATCATGCGGTTGTCCCTGCAGTCTTCCCGAGCCGGCCGGCCGCACCCGGGACGACGAGGCCAACGAAAGACCGGGCGAGGCCACCCAACTGGCCTGGAGTCTCCACCGATCCCTGCCACCTCAGGCGCGCACCGGCGTCGCGCCGATGCACGCAGAAACCAGATGCGGGCACCTCTTGCGCGAGATGCCGAGGAGAGCGGGACGAAGCTGTGATTCCTTCATGAAGCCTCCTGCATCGGAACGGTACGCCGCGCCCCTGCAGAGACCTTGAGCGAACGACACGGCGACCTGGCCGGCCGTCCGAGCGCGATCTCCGACGGAACGCCCGGAAATCGATCGTCCGAAGCCGAAGAGTCCGCCAGGGGCCGCGGGACTCCTGCGACACGGTACGACGACATAGGCGAGCAAGCCGCGGTCGGCGAGCTACGCTTACGTTACAACCCAGAGTTACCAATGGGCAAACAGCGGAGGATTAGCTCAGAATCCCATTCTTGAGCCCCCCATCCCAATCTGGCCGCTTTGCAGCGTCCGCCCTCAACGGGGCCGGGGCTTTCGGCTTTGGCGAAGGACAATCGGCAGGAGCAGAACAAGGCCGGTGACGGCAGCGCCCGCCATCGGCAGGTAGATACCCTGCCCCAGCGAGAAGGAGAGCTGACCCGACAGGCTTGTCAGGGCGGCCATGAAGAGCGCCCACATCGCCGCCAGCCAGCCCTGCGCCTGGGTGCGCAACCCGGGCGCGGCCAGCCTGGACAGCAGGAAGATGCTCCCAAGATGCGTGGCGCCGAAGGTCAGCCCATGCGAAAGCTGGAGCACGACGAGGGCGGCCATGCCCGGATCGGCGGCCATCCAGAGCCACCGCGCCACGGCTGCCAGGCCGCCGGCAACGACCAGCGCGGCAGCTCCGCGTTCGCCACGGAGAATCCGGCCAGCAAAGGCGAAGACGACGATCTCGCCGACGATGCCCAGCGTCCAGAGCGCCCCCAGGGTGAACCCGGAATGTCCCTGCGACTGCCAGTGCAGCGTGGAAAACCCATAGACGGCTGCGTGGCTCGCCTGAATGAGGGCCGCCCCGGCGACGCAGGCCCCGATCATGGCCGGCGACGCCGCAGCCGGGATGCGCGAATCGTGCACGCTCTCCGGCGCAGGCGCGGGACCGGGATCAGGAACGAGGAACGATGCTGCGGCGACCGCCGCCGCGGCGGCGGCCAGCAGCGCGATCACCGACCAAGGCGCGAGGATCGTGAGCAACAGTCCCGTGGACAGGCTGGCTGCCGCGAAGGCAATCGAGCCCCACAGTCTGATGCGGCCATAGAGGAGTTCAGGCGTCGGGCGGTCCCGCAACAGGCGCAGCGTGAGGGCGTCGGTCAGGGCGATCAGCGGCCCCTGCGCCATGGCGAGGAGAACGACGACGACCACGATCGAGCCAAATCCCTGCGTTACCCCGAGAAGGGCGGTCGTCACCGCAACGCCGACGGCCGACGCGACGAGCGTATCGCGAAGCCGGCCGCTACGGTCGGCAAAGGCGGTGATGAGCGGATTGGCCACGATGCGCACGAGGAGCGGCACGGCCAGCACGATGCCGATGGCGGCATCGTCGAGGTTCCGCGAGCGCAGCCACAGCGGAAAGAAAGGCAGAGACACGCCGAGTTCGAAGAACAGGGCGGCATAGAGCAGCGCGACGGGTCCCGCCTTCACGCTGATGAACCCTGCGCCCGCGATGTCACGCCCGGGCAGGATCGCCGCTTGCAGGATCGCCGCTTGCAGGACTTGCGTTTGCGGGACCGGCGCTCCCGCCGAGCCTTCGGGCCAACGCCATCTCGCGTGCCTCGCTTGGGCTGAGACCGAACTCCCGACGGAACGCGCGACTGAAGGTGGAGTGGTCGGCAAAGCCGACCTCGGAGGCGATCACGTTCACGGACCGCAATTCGCCCTGGTCGCTCAGTAGGCCCATGGCCAGGTGGAGGCGCTCGCGCTGGATGAACGCTGCGACACCGCCGCTGGCCTCGAAGAGGCGATACAATTTGGATCGGGAGACCGCGAGGAGCCTGCACAACTGCGTCGGTCCGAAGCCTGGCAAGGCAATGTTCTGCCGGACGATCTGACGCGCGCGCTCCAGCATCAGCGAATTGATCGGAGCGTCCGCTGCCTCGATGGAATCGCGCGATGGTACGGTGCAGGCGCGCACGAGCATTCGCGTCGATTCAGCAAGCGCGTCCGCTTCCGCCTGTGTCATGGCCGGCAGGTTTCGCGCGAGGCTGTCGAGGAAGTCCGCCAGCAGGGCAGCCATCCCAGGCACGATGCGTCGATCGTGCGCAGAGTCGAGTTCGCGCGTCTCCTGTACGCAGCGATTGCGTGGGAGCAGGACCGTGAGAACTTCGTCGTCTCTTCCGCGCCCTTCGAACGGCTTAGACAGTGCCCGGAACGAGAGCGAACCTTGCGCCCTTGCGCCCGATGGCCCGGCCAGGACCACACACCAGTCGTCCCGATGCGACTGCGGCCAGTGCGTCCAGATTCGCTCCGGCGCTTCGGAAAGCCGATAACGCGAGAACACGATATCACCCAGGGACCACTGCTCTGATTCAGCAGGGAAATCGGTCGCCGACGCTTCTGCTGGCGAGAGATCGGTCGTATCGGCGATATGGCTTCGCCACGCCTCGAACCGATCGCGTGGAGGCAAGCTCCGCGTCGAAAATCGACGCGTGACACTGCCGGCATCCCGCTCCGCCTGCATGCCCGGCCTGCGCATCATGGGGATCTCATACCTCCTGCAACACAGGAAGTTTGTCAGGAACGTAAACCGAAATCAAACAGATGGCGTTCCACGGAGCATCGCCGAGCCGATTTTCCGGCTCGGGGACCGCGGCATCCGTCAGTTCGACCCTGCGGCCTGAAGCACCAGGATGGGAGCTGAAACCACCAGACCTGCCGCCGAGCCGAGAGCTTCGACGGGCGCGAAGCCGTCGATTTCCTCGGACCCTATCTGCTGACCCTGGATCAGCCGGTCCCCGATCAGGCGGACTGCAGCAGGGCTCTGGGCGTAAAGATCATGGTTGATTCTGTCGTTGGACTGCAGCGCCGTCAGGTCCAGCACGGTCACCCCCGAGAGACTGCCGATCTGACGCATGTATTCGTCCCGGCTGGGGTCGATCGCGCCGAGCCGCGTCAGGCCCCGGGTCAGGAAGCGTGAGAGTTGCAGCGCGCGGTCGCTCTGGGCCACGAACAGGGTGATCTGCGGCCGGCGCGGACCCATGTCCTCCACCTGGCGTCGAAAGACGCCGATGTCCAGATCCGGAGAAGCGAGGACGAGGTTCGTGATTTTTCGGGGAGTGCCGTTGCGCTGCAACGAAAGCTGGCGGACGGCCTCGACGGCCACCCAGCTTCCAAGCGAATGGGCGAGGATCGTAATCTCGCTGACGTTGGGCGACGCCGCGGCGATGTCGAGCAGGCGGGCGAGGTCCGATCGCGAGTAGGATGCGTTGTCGGTGTCGCGCTTGTAGTCGAGAAGGCGCCCGCGCGACGGCCAGGAGAACAGGACAGGGGCTGCTGCGGCGTCGGTGTCGGACGCCAGCTGCGCGAAACGGAAGACCGCGCGCTCGAAGCTCGTGTTGAAGCCGTGAACGAAGACGAACACGCGCCGGCTCTTGCCCACCGACGTCATGAACCACGCGCGCGTCTTCGCCTCGTCGAGCGGCTCGACGGCGGTCACGGTGAAGTCGCGGCGCGGGTCACCGGGAGGAGTGCGGGGTGTCTGGAGCGAGCCGACCTCCCGGTCCGGAGGAACGGAGACGACGATTTTGGCGAACGATACGCCGTCGCCGCGATCGCCCGAGAACAGCACGGCAGGATCGTCGGCGGCCGCGCGCGTCGTCGCGGCGAGCATGTCGACGCGGCCGGCCCCGGCTGTCGTTGGACCCGGCACGAGCAGGCCCTCGGGAGCGGAGGCGCAGGCGGCGAGACCGAAGGCGATCAGCAGAACGGCCAGGATGCGCGGAAAATACGATTGGCAGGCGGGCGCGTCAGCAGCCTCGACAGGTTCGACGATCGTCCTCAACACGCACACGCCCTTTCAGCGGAGCGCCTGCGCCCCGTTCGCCCGGCGTCAGAACCGCCAGACGAGCGGGACGAGGAACACCGACACGATGAAGAACCAGATCAGCAGGGGAAGACCAAGCTTCCAGTAGTCGCCGAACTTGTACCCTCCCGGCCCCATCACCATCAGGTTGGTCGGCGTGGCGATGGGCGTCAGGAACGCGCCCGCCGCGGCGACCGCGATGCTCATCAGAACCGGACGGGCGGAGATGCCCAGGCTCTCTGCGGCCGCCACGCCGATCGGGATGACGATCAGGGCCGTCGCGGTGTTGCTGATGAGCTGTCCCATGATGGCGGTGAGCAGGAAGAGGCCAGCGAGGAGCGCGAGAGGCCCGGCGTCGCCGACGAGCCCGACGAGCGCCTCCGCCATCATGCGGGCCGCGCCGGTCTGCTCCATGGCGGTGGACAGCGGCATCATCGCGCCGACGAGGATCACGGTCGTCCAGTCAATCGACCGGTAGGACTGTTCCACCGACATCACGCCGGTGAGGATCAGGGCGCCCGCCGCGAACAGGCCGGCGATGACGGGGGGCACGATCCCCGTCGCCAGCAGGAGCACCATTCCGGCGAGGATGGCGATCGCCTGCTTGGCGCCGGCGCCGAGCGGCACGGCCTGCCGCCGGACGACGTCCGGCGAATTCACGACGAGCACGTCGGGATCGTTCAGGTGGACGTCGAGCGCCTTCCATGTGCCCTGCAGCAGCAGTGTGTCGCCCGCCTGAAGGACGGCCTGGCTCTCCCCGAGATCATTTCCCTGCCGCTGGACGGCAATGATCATCAGGTCGCCGCTCTCGGTGACCATGCCCTGGAACACCGTCTGGCCGATCATCGGCGAGCGCGGCGGGATCATGACTTCCGCAAGCCCGGAATTGCGGTTGAAGAGCGTGTCCTCGACCCCGCCCTCCTTGTCCTCGCGGAACGCGAGATGCTTGTCGGCAGCCAACGCGGCGGCCGCGTCGGCATCCCCACGCAGGAGGATGTAATCGCCCTCGGCGAGGGAGGCGCGTCGCAGCGGTGCGGCCGAGGCGTCCTGGACGCCCACGAGTTGCAGGTTGCCGTAGCCGGCGAGGTCCAGGCCGTCCGGCGGCAGACCTGCGAAGGGCGACGACTTGCGAACGCGCATCTGGAAGAGGCCGGAGCTCAGCCCGTACTGCTCGACGAGGGTGCGCGCATGGCGGCTGAAGTCGGCGGGCATCGAGGGCCCGTTGCGCTTGGGGAGCACCTTCTCGCCGATCAGGATGATGATCGCGATCGTGCCCGCCAGCAGGGGAATGCCGACGATCGTGAACTCGAAGAACCCGAACCGCGGCAGCCCCGCGTCGACGGAGGCGTTGCTCACGAGCACGTTGACCGGCGTGCCGGTCAGCGCGAGCAGCGAGCCGGCATGCGCGGAGAAGACCAGCGGCATCAGAAGCTGCGACGTCGGCCGGCGCAGCCGGACGGCCATGACGACGACAACGGGGAGCAGGGCGGCGACGGCGCCGTTGACGCTGATGAGCGCGGTCAGCAGCGCGACGAGGAGGCCCGTCAGCGTCAGGAGGCGGGTGCGGCTTTCCTCACCGGCGCGGGCGATGAGCTGCTGGCCGGCCCAGGTGGTGACGCCGGTCCGCTCGAGTCCGGCGCTGACGACGAACAGGGAAGCGATGAAGATGACCGCGGGATCGCCGAGCCCGGCCAATGAATCGTTCAGCGAGAGGACGCCCGTAGCCCACAGCGCCAGCGCGACGCCCATCGCGACGATGACGACCGGAACCCTGTTCCAGACGAACAGGACCACGGCGGCGGCGATGATGAGGGCGGTCCAGGTGATCGGGCTCAAGCGGTGTGTCCCTCGCGGTTCGGAAGCATTTTCGCTTCCCGGGCCGGTGTGCGGGACAAACGGCTCCTAGCAGAGCCGACTGATGCCGGTCCCGGACATGCGGGAAAACCTAATGCGCGGGGGCGAACATCAAAAAGAGCACAGAATCCCACATTATGCAGACCGTCCCAACTTTAGGTTGCAGTCTGGGAAGCGCCGTCCGGAAAGCTGCCGCCCGCACGGGCGGGCGGCGCAGGGGCGCGCAGCGCCGTCACAGGTGCGCGCGGAGCGATCGTGCGATCAGGCCCAGACCGCCCACCAGCATACCGAACATGAGCAGCGCGCTGAAGAGACTCGTCGCGGCGAAATAGACCTGCAGGTTCATGATCACGGCGGCGAAGATGATGACGAGGCCGCCTCCGAGGAGGAACCACCCCAGCTTCGACCCGCCGTTGAAGAACAGCAGGGCAATGCCGCCGAGGACCGGGACCAGCGACATGCCGAACGGGCTGAAGCCCCAGAACGAGCCGAGCCCGCTCCACACGGTGATGCGGCTGAGGATCATGTAGCCGCCGGCGACGGTGAGGACGAAGCCGAACAGGAACTCGCCCAGGCCTCCGGACGTGCCGCCGGCTCCCCTCATGTCGATTTCTCCGGTGTCGTCGGGCGCTGCGGCGTCATGATGCGTCTTCCGCCAGGATGACGTGGGGGACGAAGCGGGACAGGTTCATGGTGATGGCGGACGCGTCCTCCCGCATGCCGATGCCGCAGGGCTGGTCGCCGACGATCCAGGAGCCCACGACGGCATGGCCGAACGGGCTGCGGAAAAGGTGTGTCGCCTGCTGCAGCACCCAGCTGGGCTGGTCGGCATAGGGACCCTCGACCGACTCGACCACCCGGCCGTCGCGGACGAGGGTGATGTTGGCGCCCTCGCGGGAGAACAGCGGCTTGCGGACGTGGTCACCGAGGCCCGCGGCGCGCGGATCGCCCTCGAAGAAGGCCGGCAGGAGGTTGGGATGGCCCGGATGGGCATCCCACAGCAGCGGCAGGATCGCCTTTGTGGAGATCAGGGCCTTCCAGGCCGGCTCGATAAAGCGCGTGCCGGAGCGCGGAATCTTCTCACCGAACGGATCAGCGAAGAACCACTCCCACGGGTAGATGTTGCTCAGCACGTCGATCACGCGATCCTCGAGGTCGGTGAACCGGTCCTGGATGTCGTGGCCGATGTCGGCGATGTCGATGAAGACGATCTTGTGCCCGGCCTGCGAGGCGCAATCCATCATGTAGGTGATGGTGCCGACGTCCTCGACGTTCTCTGCCTCCGTGGTGAAGTGGAGGATCGACCGCTTCGGCAGCGCGTCATAGGCGGCGATCAGACGCTCCTGGATGGAATTGAACTGGTCGGTCCCGGGCGGGAGCCGGCCGAGCCGCTTCATCTCGTCGAGCCAGATCCACTGGAAGAAGGCGGCCTCGTAGAGCCCGGTCGGGGTATCAGCGTTGTATTCGAGCAGCTTGGCCGGACCGGTCCCGTCATAGGCGAGGTCGAAGCGGCCGAAGACAGTCGGCTCGCGGCGGCGCCAGGTGTCGGCGACGTAGTCGCGGAAGCGGTCCGGCACGCCGAGGCGGGCCATCGTCTCCTCGCTGGCGACGGCGCGTTCCACGAGGTCCAGGCACATGGCGTGGAGCTCGCGCGAGGGATCCTCGATGTCGCGCTCGATCTCTTCCAGCGTGAAGGCGAAACAGGCTGACTCGTCCCAGTACTTCTGGCCGTACATGTGGTGGAACTGGAAGCCGTAGCGGCTGGCGGTCTCCTGCCAGTCGGGCCGTTCCTCGACGGCAAGACGCCGCATCAGCTCGACCCGCCGCCGAACGAGGACCCGCTGGAGCCGAAGCCCGAACGCGACACCGTCGTCGTATTGATGTTGGCGGGACGCGACGGGGCGGTGCTGACACTGCTGCCGCCCTGCCGGGACGTCTGCAGGTTGCCGCCGTCGCGGAAACTGTCGGGATAATCGCGGGAGCGGTAGATCGGCGTGCCGCGATAGCCGCTGCTGCCGCCGACATAGCCGCCGCTGCTGCTGCCCTGCGGCGGCGGGGTCATCATGCGGCCGAGCAGGTAGCCGGCCATCAGGGGCACGAAGACGTTGGTCGTCGACCCGTCGGGCGCCCGGACCGGCGCCTGCACGCAATGATCGACATCGACCTTCGATTCGCATTCTTCGCGGTTCGTGAAACGCGGCGCCCGATCCAGATGGGCCTTGAAGGCCTCTTCGTAGGCGTTGCGGCACTCTGCCTCGGGGAAACCGCCGACGACACAGTCCTGCACCGTCGTGAAGGCGGGCGGGGCCGCCGGAGGCGTCTCGCCGCAGCCGGTGAGCGTCGTCGCCGCTGCGGCGCTCATGAGGGTGAGGCGGATGGTGGCGGAACGCTTCATGCCGGGCCTCCTGCCCTCCCCATCGCCGCTCACGGCGTCATGCTCGTCGAGTTCAGCATGCCGAAGACGAGCGCGATGCCGCCGAGCCAGACGCCGGCCGCGATCTCACCCTTGACGATCCGCTCGGACACGCTCGGCATCATCGCACGACCGAGGAAATAGGCCGCGATCTGCACCGCCGCGGCGATCACGGCCCAGATCACGAAGTCGAGCACGTTGACGCTGAACCGCATGGCGGCAGTGAGCGGCATGGCGAAGCCCACCATCGCACCGAGGAAGGCGGGCACCGCGGCCGCGTTGCCCTCCCTGATCAGCGCGAACTCGCGGTGCGCGGTGATCTGGACGTAGAGCACGGCGAACAGCGCCATGATCGCCAGCCCGGCGGAGAAGTAGATGACGAATGCCGGGAGGCCGGCGAGATATCCTGCGAGCATTCTGTCCCCACTCACACCGGAACGACGTCGGCCTTGGCGAGCCCGTAGCCGATCATGAAGGTTACGCTGCCTCGGTCCTGAGAGGCGAGGTCGCGCTCGACGGCCAGCATCAGCGTCTCGACGAGGCCGCCCACCTCGCGCCGGTAGGGCACGACCTTCTGGTGGATGGACTTGCGGCCGTCCTCGGTGACGACCTCCTCGACGAACTCGGCGGGGCTGATCCACGGCGTCGAGGGCTCTCCCCAGACCCGCTCGAACCGGAAGCCGTCCGCCTCGAACAGCGCGCTGCCGATGTGACCGCCCTGGCCGTCCCAGCGGGCCCACTCGCTCGCCGTGGTCGGGACGACCTCGTCCCAAGGCACGTAGAGCGTGACCTCGCGGATGCAGTCGTCGGTGATGCCGCCGACGCACAGGATCTGCAGCATGGTGTGGCTGTCGTCGTAGAAGCGGTGAATCTGGCCGGCGCCGTCGAGCGTCGCCGTACCGTGGCCGGTGATCACCATCGTCTCGGACGGAATGGCGACCGCCAGCCGCGACGTCTCGAGGCGCAGGCGCATGACGTCCATGGACACGGCGCGCCCGACGCGAAGGCCGAGCGGGGCAGGAACGTCGGGAACCTCGGGGGTCGAAGCGCCGCCGAACAATCCCTTGAGCGACTTGAACACCATGCCTAGGTCCCCTGCCCTGCGATTGCGCAGGCCGGCCAGTCGATCTCGTCCGGCAACAACCGGTGCGCTGCCAGGAAATAGAGCGCGTCGCCGGCGGCGACAGGCGTCGCCCGCTCCGCGTTCACCTCGACCGCGTGGCCGAGCCGCTGGATCGCAATGATCGTCGCATCGTAGCGAATTTTGAAGAAGGAAAAGGCGCCGCCGTAATCCAGCCCACCGACACCGGCGGGCACCACGAGGCGGTACTGGGTCGGCGAGTCGACGGGCGAGACGATCTGCCGCTGGACCTCGGAGGAGCCGGGATCCTGCGCGGAGCGCGCGAGGATTTCGAGCGACAGCGAAACGCTGCACTCGGCGGACGGGCAATGCGACCGCAGCAGGTTGGCCACCTTGCCGCTGTCGAAGTGGGCCACGATCCGCGGAGCGGGATCGAGCGCGCCGACTGACAGCGCCACGGCCAGCGTCTCGTTGTCCGAGGCCGCCAGGATGATCACGCTCTCCGCGGTCGCGGCGCCCGCGCGCCGGAGGCCTTCGTCCGACGGCAGGCTCTCGACGCGCACGAAGCGGACGTGGTCTGGCAACGGGTTGGCCTCGATGCCGCTGGCGAGGAGGACGATGCCCGCATGGTCGTAGCGCCGGTCGGCATGGAGGAGTGAGACGAGCCGCGGCGTCCGCTCCCGGTTCCACCCGATGATGACGATGTGGTCTTCCATGTCGCCGTAGTCGCCTTCGCCGCGCATGCGCATGTTCCACAGTTTTGCGATGGACTGGACGAGCTTCGTGATGACCGCCGTGAAGAGCGCGATACCGCCCGGGATGATCCAGAGCACGGCCACGAGCCGCCCCCCGACCGTCACAGGGGATATGTCGCCGTAGCCGATCGTCGTCGCGGTGACGACATAGTAGTACCAGAAACTGTCGAGGTCGCCCGCCTTGTCCTCGCCCACGAGGAGGAAGGCGAACCAGCTCAGCGTCAGGTGTACCAGCACCATCAACAGAAGCGCCGGCCACGATACGGTGGCGACGTGGCGGTAGATGGCGGCAACGACTCTGTGCCATAATGGATGTTGCATCGACACCCGGACGGTACACTGGATCGGCCGTCGTTCATAAGCGTGAATCCATTAAGGGAATGCAAGCAAAGCGGCGGCTACAACCCGACCGCATCGAATTTATCGCTCATGCAGGGGACACCCGACGTGGACAAGGGACAGTATTGGGATGCGGCCGGGCTGGCGGTGGCGCTGGCCGGAAGCGAAGAGGTGGCGGCAGGCCAGATGAGCGTCTCCTTCCGCGAGGAAGGCGTCATCGAGATCACGCTGCACGAGTGCGGCGACCTGCCCGTCATCGTCGGCGTCGAGGGCAAGGAGATCCAGGCGAGCGTGCTGCTCGACCCGGTCGACTCGGTGCGCGACGCGCCCTCCTTCCAGAACAGGCTGCTGCGCGCCAACAAGCTGCTGCCGCTGTCGACCTTCGGGATCACCGAGGTGGGCGGCAAGTCGCATTACGAAATCTTCGGCCAGCTCAGCGGCGGCTCGCAGATCGAGGAAATCGTCGAGGAGGTGGAGACCCTGGGCCGCAACGCCCTGGAGGCCGCCGAAATGATCCAGGCCTGGAACAAGGGTTGAGGCTGCCATGAGCGTTTGGGGAAGGCTTTTCACGGCCCTCAAGGGGTCGGTCAACGAAACCGCCGAAGCCGTCGCGGACACGCAGACCGTGCGTATTCTCGACCAGCAGATGCGCGACGCCGAGGCGGCGCTGGGCAAGGCGCAGACGGACCTCGCCGGCCTGATGGGCAAGGCCAAGCTGGCCCGCGACAAGATCGCAGACCTGACGCAGAAGCACAGCCGCGACATGGCCGTCGTCGAGCGGGCGCTGGAGCAGGGCCAGGAGCAGCTCGCCACGGAACTCGCCGATCGGATCGCCATTCTCGAGGGCGAGATCGAGCGTGAGACGCAGGCGACGCAGATGCTCAACGCCAAGGAGGTCGAGCTGCGCGACACGGTGACCAAGATCCGCCAGAAGATCAGCGCCATGAAGCGCGAGATCGACACGGTGAAGGTGACCGAATCCGTGCAGAAGGCGCAGGAGGCCATCGCCAGCCACGGGGCCGGCGCCGTCTCGACCCTGACCAACGCCGCCTCGTCGCTGCAGCGCCTGAAGGAGAAGCAGGCGGCGCGCGCCGCCACCTTCGAGGCCGCCAACAAGCTGGAGGAGATCCAGAGCGGCGGCGACCTCGACCGCCGGCTCGCGGATGCGGGCCTGCTGAACGGCCCGGGCTCCGGAGCCTCGGTGCTGGCACGGCTGAAGAGCCGCCAGTCGGCCGGGGCCCTTCCCGGACCGGCGGGGGGCCTGTCCCTGCCCTCGCCCTCGCCGTCCTCGGCGATCCCGCTGCCGGCCTCGGAGACGACGCAGAAGGTCTAGCGGGACCGCCGCTCCGGGTGCGGAGCGGGAACCAACCAGGGCCGACGCGCGCCGGGCGGCACGCGGCGGCCCTTTCGATTCGGGGCCGCGGGCGGCGCAGTCAGGCGTCGTCGAGCGTCTCGACGTAACGCAGGCCCGCCTTCGCCAGCGGCTCGCGCATGCCGTAGATGTCGAGGCCGAGTTCGCCGGCGGCGAGGCGCTTGCGCTTGCCCTCCTCGTTCGCCACGCGCTGCGCGCCGGCCTCGGCCACCCGCGCCGCATCGCGGCGGGGCACGATCACCACGCCGTCGTCGTCGGCGACGACCACGTCGCCGGGATGGACCAGCGCGCCGGCGCAGACGACCGGCACGTTCACGCTGCCGAGCGTCGCCTTCACGGTGCCTTTGGCGCTGATCGCCTTCGACCAGACGGGGAAGCGCATCTGGGTCAATGACGCGACGTCGCGGACGCCAGCGTCGATGACGAGCGCCACGACGCCGCGCGCCTGCAGGGAAGTGGCGAGAAGATCTCCGAACATGCCGTCGGTGGAATCCGCGGTGACGGCGACGACCAGCACGTCGCCCGGGCGGCACTGCTCGACGGCGACGTGCAACATCCAGTTGTCGCCGGGCTGGGCCAGCACCGTGATGGCGCTGCCGGCGACCTGTGCGCCGGGATAGATCGGCCGCATCCAGGGTTTGGTCAGGCCAATGCGCCCCATCGCCTCGTGGACGGTGGAGACGCCCTGCCCGGCGAGGGCTGCGACGACGGCGGGATCCGCGCGCTCGACGCGGGTGACGACGACGGGCTTCATGCCAGCTCCTCCACGATCATCGGGAACAGGCGCTGGTAGGCCTCGCCATAGGTCATCGGCCGGCCCGAGTTGCGCCCGCCCTGGACACCCCGGTTGAGGGCGACGCGGGTGTAGTACTCCCACAGATGCTTCTGGGCGGCGAGGACCTGGAACGCCTCGAACTTTCGCTCCCAGACGTCGCTGATGTTGAGGATGACGTTCGGCTTGAAGTTGCACTGCTCGGGCTGGTGAGGCTCGAACAGGAACACCGGCGGGGCGGCGTAGGCGCGGGAGGGGTCCGGCTTGTGGCCGGCGGCCTGCGCGATGATCCGCGCCTCCTGGGCGAGGCGCGTCGCCTCCGGGTGGTCGATGTTGTAGGGGTCCTCAAGCGCGTGCGTGAGAATGAACGATGGTTGCAGTTCGTGATTGATGTCGACCAGCCGGTCGATGATCGCCTCGGTGCCGCGCAGGGGGTAGTCGCCCGCATCGAAGAACTCGATTTCCGCGCCGAGGATGGCAGCAGCGCGCTCCGCCTCGTCGCGGCGCTGCGCCTTCACCTCGGCGAGCGACACGCCGGCCTTCTTCCAGGCGAACTGGCTTTCGCCGCGCTCGCCGTAGGACAGGCAGCAGATCTTCACCCGGTAGCCTTTCGCCGCGTGCAGCGCGATCGCGCCGCCGGCGCGCCAGACGAAGTCGCCGGGATGGGCCGTGACGACGAGGGCCGTCTTGCTGGAGGACGTCATGGACGGTGTCTCGCTGTGATGGCGTGAAGGGGGCGGCCGGTCATTCCGCCGCGGCGGCCTGGCGGGCGGCCGCGGGCAGTCTGGCGAAGGCGGTGCCGTCGAACAGCTTGCGGGCGGTACGCAGCAGTCCGGCGCGGGTGACGACGGGGTGCTCGACGGTGCCGTCGACCTCGAGCCGCACGGTGAACTCGCCGGTGGGGTGCTCGACCGAGAGGGTTTTCACGCGCCCCGCGGGGATGGCCGCGACGGTGCCGGCCGGGGAGCCGGGCAGCACCGCCGCCGTGGCGACGGTGACGGCGGCGAAGACGCCGATGGCGGCATGGCATTCGTGCGGGATGAAGCTGCGGGTGGCGATGTGGCCGCCGTCGCGCGGGGGGGCGACCAGCGCGATCTTCGGCACGACCTTGTCGCGCACGTCGCCGAGGTTCATGAGCGGGCCGGCGGCGAGGCGGATGGCCTCGAGGCGGGCCTTGAGCTCGACATCCCTGTCGAGCGCGTCGCGGCTCTCATGGCCCGTGCGGCCGACATCGGCGGCGCGCAGGACGATGACGGGCATGCCGTTGTCGATGAGGGTGACGGGAACGCCCTCGACGACATCGACGACGTTGCCGGTGGGCAGGAGCGCGCCGCAGACCGAGCCCTCGGCGTCGAGGAAATCGATGGCGATGGGCGCCGCAGTGCCCGGCGCGCCGTCGATGCGGGCGTCGCCGAGATACTCGACCACGCCGCCGGGCGTCTCGACGCGCAGCTCGCTCACGGTGCCGGTGTTGAGGATGCGGACGCGGACGGTCGTGACGCCGTCCTGCGCGGCGACGAGGCCCCGCTCGATGGCGAAGGGACCGACTCCGGCGAGAATGTTGCCGCAGTTGGGGGTCGTGTCGACGGAGGGCCTATCGACGCCGACCTGCGCGAACAGGAAGTCGACGTCGCAGCCCGGCTCCGTAGACCGCGACACCACGGCGACCTTGCTCGTGAGCGGATGGCCGCCGCCGATGCCGTCGACCTGGCGCGGATCGGGCGATCCCATGATGCTCAGGAGGAGGTGGTCGCGTTCGGCGGGCGCGGACGGGAGGTCCTGCGCGAGGAAGTAGGCCCCTTTCGAGGTGCCTCCCCGCATCAGCATGCAGCGGATCCCCATCAGCATGGTCCCACGCTCCTTCCACCCCCGGCGCCGCGAAACGTGCCGGATCGCATTCCATGAATCCAGTGATTGTTATTTTGCGATTGATGAAGCCGCCTCAGCTCCGGCGCGGCGCTCATGGCAGTCGGCGATGGCGCGCGAGAGGGCGGGGTCGAGGCCCATCTCGGCCAGCATCGCCGCGGCCTCGCGCATTTCCGCGGCGCGGCGCAGCCCGTGGCGGGCAACGCGCTGGTCCATGAGCCGGGCCAGCGCCGCGAAGTCGATCGAGGGGAACGTCTCGCCAAGCGAGGCGAACACGTCGTCCTGCACGTCCCAGTGCGCGGACGCGCGAGCGCAGTCGATCATCAGCGCCTCGAGTCCCTTGATGACGATGGACCGGCACAGCTTGGTCGCAGAGGCGCGCCCGACGGTCTCCGAGACGGCGCGGGTGCGGAACCCGAGCCCGTTCAGGAGGTCGCTCACCTCCGCCGCCCGCCGCCCCCCGGCGAGGATCGGCACGCGGATGCCCGGCTGGGCGACGGGGGCCATGACGGCGGCCTCGACATAGTCCAGCCCGCGGACCTCAAGCGCCTGCGCGCAGCGGCGCTTGGTGTCCGGCGAGGCCGAGTTGAGGTCGACGAGCACCTGGCCGGGCGCGAGCCATTCGGCGGCATCCGCGGCCACGTCCTCGGCGGCGGACGCGGTGACGGCGGAGAAGACGACGCCGGCCCCAGCGGCGGCGTCGCGCGCCGAGCCCGCGGCGCGCACGCCGGCCGCCTCCGCGGCGCGCCGAAGCGGCGCGCCGGCGTCCGGATCGGCGAACTTCAGGTCGTAGGCCGACACGGCGACGCCGGCCTCCTCGCGCAACTGGCGGGCGAAGAGCTGGCCGACTTCCCCGAAGCCGATGAAGGCGATGGCGATGTTGCGCGTCATGGGGTGGAGCTCCGTCACGTCAGGTCGCAGAGCTAGGGCCCGGCGGACGATGGCATCAAATGAAAGGATGGCAGCGACAGATGAGAATGCTGCAGGCGGACGCGCAAGCGCGGGCTCACGGGGCCTCTGCCTTGAGCTGGCGGCTGATCAGCCCGAGCAGCGCTTCGCCCGCCTCCGAGAGCGGCAGGCCGCGCTTGGTGACGACGCCGACCGTGCGCGTGACGCCGGGGTTGCGGATCGGAAGGGCCTTCAACCCGGGATGTCCGGCCGCGTCGATCGCGAGGCGCGGCACGACGGTGAGGGCGACCCGCTCGACGACGAGGCTGACGGCTGTCGCGACGTGCTGCACCTCGAAACGCCATTGCATGAATTCGCGGCGGCTGCCGAGCGCTTCGTCGATGATGGCGCGGTTCGCCGTCTGCGGGCTGATGCGCACGAGCGGCTGGCCCTCGAACTCGCTCCAGTTGACGCTGGCGCGGCCGGCGAGCGGATGGTCGGCCGGGCACAGGAGCACGTAAGGCTCCTTCAGCAGCGGCTTGAACTCGAGGTCCCACCGGTTCGCCGAGACGACCGTGATGCCGAACTCGGCGTCGCGGTTCTGCACGAGGTCGGCGATCTCGCTTGCCGAGTTGTCGTAGACGCGGACGGTGACGTCGGGGAACTTCGCCGACAAAGCCTTGAGGATGCGCGGCAGGTAGTAGGTGGCGATTGTCGGCAGGCAGCCGATGGCGAGGCGCTCCTGCCGCTCACGCCCCTGGCGGCGGAGCTGCTCGTAGGACACAGCGATGTCCTCGATCATCCGCTTGGCCTTGGGCAGGAGTTCCTGCCCAGCCGGCGTGAGCGCGACCTGTCGGGTGGTGCGGGTGAGCAGCTTGACGCCGAGATCGTCCTCCAGCTTGCGCATCCGGTGGCTGAGCGCCGTCTGCGAGAGGTTGAGCTGCGAGGCGGCGCGCTGGAAGCTCCCGCGCTCGGCGATGGCAAGAAAGGCTTCCAGTCCCAGGAAATCGATGCGCATCGCCACCTCGTGAACGTTCTTCATCAATTGAGCAAAACAACCAATTTGTTTCAACCCGACGCAGCGCGCAGCATCATCGCGAGCACGACCGCCCGCAGCGCGGCCGGCACGGGGAACGGAACGCGGGAGCGGGCATGACGGACAGCGAACCGATCCACGATCTCGCCCATCTCGGCCATGTCGAGATGTTCACGCCCTACCTCGACGAGAGCGTGCGCTTCTTCGTCGACATCATGGGCATGACCGAGAGCGGACGGGACGGCGGCAGCGTCTACCTGCGCGGCTGGGACGACTACGAGTTCCATACCCTCAAGCTCACCGACCGCGACACGGCCGGGGTCGGCCATGTCGCGTTCCGGACGTGGAGCCCGGCGGCGCTTT
>JAIYAB010000374.1 GCA_027489275.1 Hyphomicrobiales bacterium | reverse complement strand
TAGGACAGCAGCATCGTGTCGTCGGCCGGCGCCACCGTAATCCCGTGGCGCTGCATGATCAGCCAGTCGAATTTCAGGTTCTGCGCGATCTTCAGAACGCCCGTATCCTCAAGCAAAGGCTTGAGAATCGCCAGCGCATCGCGCTCCGGAATCTGGTCCGGCAGGATGTCGCTTCCGCCGAAGAGGTCGCCCTTGCCCTCGCCCCGGTGCGCCAGCGGGACGTAGCAGGCCCGCCCCGGCGCCGTCGCCAGCGAAAAGCCGACGAGCTCTGCCTGCATCGCGTCGAGGGAGGTCGTTTCCGTGTCGAACGCGACGACCCGCCTGTCCCGGGCCTCCGCCACCCACGCCGCGAGCCGCGCCGCATCGCGGACGGTTTCGTAGCGGGCCCTGTCGAACGGCACCGCACGCACCGCCGCCGCGACCGCTCCGGCGGCATGCGCCGGCGTCGCGTCCGCGCCGTTGCGGGCCGCGCCGGGCGCGGCGGCGGGGGCGTCCGTCGGTGTCGCCGCGGCTCCGGTGGGCTCGCGCATGTCCGGCCCATGGGCCGAAACGGCCCCGCCGCCGCCCCAGCCCGTCCCGGCTCCCGGCGCGGCGATGGCCGGATCCGGCTCGACCGACGCCGGATCGACCGCGTAGGCGTCGGCGACACGCCTCGTCACGGCGTTGAATTCCATCGCCTTCAGGAACGCCACGAGCCGCTTGGGATCGGGATCGTGCACGCCGATCCCGTCGATCGGATGGTCGAGGGGAACGTGCCGATCCAGTGTCACGAGCCGCAGCGACAGCCGGGCCTGCTCGGCGTTGGCGACCAGCGTCTCCCGCCGCTTCGGCTGCCTGATCTCGCCGGCACGCGCCAGCAGCGTCTCGACGTCCCCGTATTCGAGGATGAGCTGCGCCGCCGTCTTCACACCGATACCCGGAACGCCGGGCACATTGTCGACGCTGTCGCCGATGAGCGCCTGGACATCCACCACCTTCTCCGGCGGCACGCCGAACTTCTCGATGACCTCGTCCCGCCCGATCCGCTTGTCCTTCATGGAATCGAACATGCTGACGCCGTTGCCGACGAGCTGCATGAGATCCTTGTCGGACGCGACGATGGTCGTCGTCGCGCCGGCCTCGCAGGCCAGCCGGCAGTAGGTCGCGATGATGTCGTCGGCCTCGAAACCCTTCTGCTCGACGCAGGGAATGTCGAAGGCCTTCACCGCGTCGCGGATGAGCCGGAACTGCGGCCGCAGTTCCTCCGGAGGCTCGGGCCGCTGCGCCTTGTAGCCGTCATACATGGCGTTGCGGAACGTCGTGGCGGAGTGGTCGAACACGACCGCCAGATGCGTCGGCCGTTCGCCGGCGACGCTGTCGCGCAGCAGCCGCCACAACATGTTGCAGAACCCGGCGACGGCGCCGACCGGCAGCCCGTCGGACTTGCGCGTCAGCGGCGGCAGCGCGTGATAGGCGCGGAAGATGTAGGACGAGCCGTCCACGAGGAACACATGATCCCCGCGCCGCACGGGGCGCTCCTGGCGCGCGGGTGCAGGGGAGGCGGCGGGGGAAGCGTCTGACATGCGGTTTCTCTGGCGAACTGGTCCGGAAGCGCGCGATCCTGCCACGCCGCGGCAGGCGGCGCGAGCGCTCCCGTCGTCGGCCGCTCCGATTGACCTGCGTCACGGCAGGCCGCTCTGCCGCTCGCCATGGTGGCGGCCGGTCGAGCCGGACCCGGAGGGAGACGCCATGGGCCGCCGCATCCTCGTCATCGACGGCCACCCCGATCCCGATCCCGGACGCCTGGTCCACGCGCTCGCGCAGGCCTACGCCGAGGCGGCGCTCGCCGCAGGCCACGAGGTGAGGCGCGTCGACGTCGCCTCGCTGGACATGCCGGTGCTCCGGACGCAGCACAATTACCGGGACGAGCCCGCGCCGCCGGCCGCCGAACGCGTTCAGCAGGACATCGCATGGGCCGAGCACCTGGTCCTGCTCTTCCCGCTCTGGCTCGGCGGGACTCCGGCGCTTCTGAAGGCGGTGCTCGAACAGGTCCTGCGCCCCGGCTTCGCCGCCGACAGCCAGGGCGGTCGGATGCCGGTGAAGCGGCTGAAGGGCCGCTCGGTCCGCATCGTCGTGACGATGGGCATGCCGGCGCTTGCCTATCGCTGGTGGTTCGGCGCCCACGGGCTGAGGAGCCTGAAGTCCGAAATCCTCGCGCTGGTCGGCTTCGGCCCGATCCGCGATACGCTGTTCGGGAGCGTAGAAGCCGCCACGGACCAGACCCGCCGCGGCTGGATCGAGGCCGTCGCGACGCTGGCCCGGCAAGGCCGCTGACGGGATTGACGCGTCGACGACGGCGCAAGACCTGAGTCATGCTGTGGCGCAGCAAAAAATTTCTTGTGTAAAATCAGACTCTTGCACGGTGCTGCGCAGCCCGGGCGCAACTTTTTTCCACAAGGGGGTTGCGTCCCCGGGGGAGAGGGGGTACATCCCCACTCGTTCGCGGCGACGGCCTCACAGCGAGGACGGGACGCCCGACGATACATCTTCTGAACATCGAATGATGTTTATCCTGGCTTAGGTCGGGGAGGGTGTTTTGTTGGGATTTGGCTGTGGAAGACCTTGCTTTCGGGTTGGGTTTGGGCTGGGAGGCCCTTGGGCTGTGAGGCCCATCGCTCTTTGACAGTGTGAAGAGGAAGAAAGGGAAACGCGGACGGCGGGGTCCTTGCGGGGACTGGGTTTCGGCCTGGTTCTGACAAGAGACTTTCGGTCGGTATCGCGTTTTTCTGGAAGCTCACAGGTTTCGGTCCGTTTCGGCGGGCTGGGATCGATGTGAACTCCGTCAATCATGC
>JAIYAB010000387.1 GCA_027489275.1 Hyphomicrobiales bacterium | reverse complement strand
CGGGCAAGACGACGTCGACCGCCAAGATCGCCAGGCGCCTGCAGGAGCGCTCCGGCCGCAAGGTCATGATGGCGTCGCTCGACACCCGCCGCCCGGCCGCCATGGAGCAGCTCGCGGTGCTCGGCGGGCAGGTCGGCGTGCAGACGCTGCCCATCGTCGCCGGCCAGTCGGCCGTGCAGATCGCCCGCCGCGCGCTCGAGGCCGCGCGCCTCGGCGGTTTCGATGTTGTGATGCTCGACACCGCCGGCCGCGTCACGGTGGACGAGGCGCTGATGGCGGAGGTCGCCGAGGTCAAGGCGATCGCCTCCCCGCACGAGGTGCTGCTCGTCGCCGACGCGCTGACCGGCCAGGACGCCGTGAACACCGCCCGCGCCTTCGACGGGCGCGTCGGCATCACCGGCATCGTGCTGACGCGCGTCGACGGCGACGGCCGCGGCGGCGCGGCGCTCTCCATGCGCGCCGTCACCGGCAAGCCGATCAAGCTCGTCGGCACCGGCGAGAAGATGGACGCGCTGGACGAGTTCCATCCCGGCCGCATCGCCAACCGCATCCTCGGCATGGGCGACATCGTCTCCCTCGTCGAGAAGGCGGCGCAGACCATCGACCAGGAGAAGGCCCTTCGCATCGCCGACAAGATGCGCAAGGGCAAGTTCGACCTCGACGACATGCGCGAGCAGCTCGCCCAGGTCGAGAAGCTCGGCGGCATCGGCGGCCTCATGGGCATGATGCCCGGCATCGCCAAGATGAAGGACCAGCTCGCCTCCGCCAACCTCGACGGCAAGGTCGTCGGCCGGCAGGTCGCGATCATCAACTCGATGACGCCCGGCGAGCGGCGCAATCCCGACGTGCTCAAGGCATCGCGCAAGAAGCGCATCGCCGCCGGCTCCGGCACGAAGGTCGAGGAGGTCAACCGCCTCCTCAAGCAGCACCGGCAGATGGCCGACATGATGAAGATGATGGGCCAGGGCGGGAAGCGCGGCCCGATGGCCGGCCTCGCCAACATGTTCGGCCTGGGCGGCGGCATGCCCAACGTGACGCCCGAGATGATGGAGCAGCTCAAGGACAGGCTGCCCCCCGGCAGCCTGCCGCCGAACCTGCCCTCCGCCCCACCCGCCGGCCTCGGCGCCAAGCCCGCGCTGCCCGGCCTCGGCGGCAAACCCGTTCTGCCCGGCCTCGGAGGCCCCAAGCTTCCGGGACTGGGCGGTTTCAACCCCTTCGGAAAGAAGAAATGACGGGACGCGATTAGTGATTTGCGAATGGCGAATGGGGTGGGCACCAGCGACCCCTGATCGCCACTCGCCATTCGCCATCCGCTCCCGACACCCCAACACCTGACAACCAAGGAACCACCACCATGTCCCTCAAGATCCGTCTCGCCCGCGGCGGCGCCAAGAAGCGTCCGCACTACTCCATCGTCGTCGCCGACAGCCGCTATCCGCGCGACGGCCGCTTCATCGAGAAGCTCGGCATCTTCAACCCGATGCTGCCGAAGGACTCGGCCGAGCGCGTCGTGTTCGACGTCGAGAAGGCTAAGGCCTGGGTCGCCAAGGGCGCGCAGCCGACCGACCGCGTCGCCCGCTTCCTCGACGCCGCCGGCGTGCTGAAGCGCGAGGCCCGCTCGAACCCCGAGAAGGCCAAGCCGAAGAAGAAGGCGCAGGAGCGCGCGGCCGCCGCAGCGGCCGAATGAGCGAAGTTGCGAACGGCGAATAGCGAATAGGGAGCAGGGGACAAAGCGGCCCCGCCGCCCCTGCTTGCGATTCGCTACTCGCCATTCGCTCCAACGCCATGCCCAGCGACCTCATCCTCGTCGGCATTTTCGGCGCGCCGCACGGCGTGCGGGGTGAACTGCGGCTGAAGTCGTTCACCGCGGATCCGATGGCGATCGCCGGCTACGGCCCGCTGTCGGATGCCGCGGGGGGCCGGACGTGGCGCATCGCGCAGGCGCGCCCCGTCAAGGACGACATGCTCGTCGTGCGTGTCGACGGCGTCGCCGACCGCGACGCCGCCGCGAGCCTCACCGGCCAGAAGCTGCACGTCCCCCGCGACCGCCTCCCGGCGATCGAGGATGCGGACGAGTACTACCAGGCCGACCTCGTCGGCCTGCGCGTCGAGACCGTGGCCGGCGACCTGCTCGGCACGGTCGCGGCCGTGCTCGACTTCGGGGCCGGCGAAATTCTCGAGATCGCGCCGCCGGACGGCGGGCGCACCCTGATGCTGCCCTTCACCATGGCCGCCGTGCCCGTCGTCGACATCGCCGGCGGCCGCCTCGTCGCCGATCCGCCCGCCGAGATCGAGGCGAAGGAGGAGGACGAGGACGACGGTCCCCCGTCCGCGGCGACGGACCCCGGCCGATGAGCTGGGACGCGGCGGTCCTCACGCTGTTTCCCGACATGTTTCCCGGCCCGCTCGGCCAGTCGCTGGCCGGCGACGCGCTGGCGCGCGGCGTGTGGAGCCTGTCGCCCTACGACATCCGCGCCCACGGCCTCGGCCGCCACCGCGCCGTCGACGACACGCCGGCCGGCGGCGGCGCCGGGATGGTGATCCGCGCCGACGTGCTGGCTGCCGCCGTCGACGCCGTGTCGCCCGCGGGCGACCCCCGCCCCCGCCTGCTGATGAGCCCGCGCGGCACGCCGCTGACGCAGGCCCGGGTGCGCGACCTCGCCGCCGGGCCGGGCGCCGTCATCGTGTGCGGGCGGTTCGAGGGTGTCGACGAGCGGGTGATCGAGGGCCGCACGCTGGAGGAGGTCTCCATCGGCGACTACGTGCTCTCTGGCGGCGAGATCGCCGCGCTCGTGCTGATGGACGCCTGCGTGCGCCTGCTGCCCGGCGTCATGGGCAAGGAGGCCTCCGGCAGCGACGAGAGCTTCGAGAACGGGCTGCTGGAATACCCGCACTACACACGCCCGCGCGACTGGGAGGGCCGGGCCATACCGGAGGTCCTCCTCTCCGGCGACCACGCCCGCATCGCCCGCTGGCGGCGCGAGCAGGCCGAGCGGATTACCCACGAGCGTCGGCCGGATCTGCTGAAGGGGTGAGGACGGGTCAGTCGGCAAGCTTGATCGACGACGATCCGTTCCCCCTCCTACTCCCTCATGGTGAGGAGGCCGCGCAGCGGCCGTCTCGAACCACGCAGGACGGCCGGGAGCGGCCTGCGCCGACGGCCGCCTACATACCACCCATCTCCAGCACCACCGCCCACTCCGCGTCCGTGACCGGCTGCACGGAGAGGCGCATCGAGGTGACGAGGGCCATTTTCGCCAGCCGCGGCTCGGCCTTCACCTGCGCCAGCGTCACCGGCCGCTTCAGCGGCTTGACGGCCTTGATGTCGACCATGACCCAGGGCGAGCCCGGCTCGGCGGTGTGGTCGGGATAGGCCTCGCGGATCACCTCGACGATGCCGACGATCTCCTTGCCCTCGTTGGAGTGGTAGAAGAAGCCGCGGTCGCCCTTCTTCATGGCCATCAGGTTCAGTTTGGCGCTGTGGTTGCGCACGCCGTTCCAGTACATGCCCTTCGCGCCGGCATCGACCTGCTGCTGCCAGGACCAGACGTCGGGTTCGGACTTGTAGAGCCAGTGGGCCATGAATCGCTCCTCGATCAGCCTCGCGGAACTTAGGCGGGACGGGCGGGAAGTCGAGCCGGTTCAGCCTTCGGTCGTGATCGGCCGGGTCATCAGCGCCTCGACGGCGACGTCGATGGCGACCTCGCCGGCGAGGATGGCGTCCACCGCCTCGGCGATGGGCATGCCGACGCCGCGGGCGCGGGCCATCTCGACGAGGATGCGGGCGGTGTGCACGCCTTCCGCCAGCCGGCCGCCGCCCGCCTGCTCCACCGGCACGCCCTTCCCGAGGTCGAGGCCGAAGGCGAAGTTGCGCGAGCGCGGCGAGGCGCAGGTGAGGATCAGGTCGCCGAGGCCGGACAGGCCCATCAGCGTCTCCGGCCGCCCGCCATAGGCCTTCGCGAATCGTCCGAGCTCGGCGAAGCCGCGCGCGGTGAGCGCGGCGCGCGCGCTCTCGCCCAGCCCGCGGCCGGCGACGATGCCGGCGGCGATGGCCAGCACGTTCTTGGCCGCGCCGCCGATCTCGACGCCGCGCACGTCGTTGCCGTGGTAGACGCGGAAGCTCGCCGAGCTGAGCGCCCTGGCCAGTTCCTCGGCGACGAGGTCGACGGGGGCCGCCAGCACCACCGCCGTCGGCAGGCCGCGCGAGACGTCCTCGGCAAAGCTCGGGCCTGACAGCACGGCGGGCATCGTCCCGCGCAGGAGGTCGGCGACGATCTCGGTCATGAACAGACCGGTGTCCCGCTCGATGCCCTTGGCGCACACGACGACGGGGATTCCCTGCTTGACGACGAGCGACATCGCCTCGGCCACCGGGCGCAGCGCCTGCGCAGGCACCGCCAGCAGGATCGCGCGCGTCGCGCAGGCCCGGCGCAGGTCCGCCGTCGGCTCCACCGCCTCGTGCAGGGCCACGCCGGGGAGGCGACGCGCATTGTCGCGGGCGGACGCCATGGCGGCGGCGTGGTCGGCGTCGCGGCTCCACAGGATCACCTTGCGGCCCGCCCGGGCGGCGGCATTGGCGAGCGCGGTACCCCACGCGCCCGCGCCGACGACGCCGATGGTCTCGAACATCATCGCCCGCCGGCTCCCGGCCGGGCGGCGGCCTCGGCATCGAGCGGCCAGCGTGCCCGGGGGGCGAAGGACAGGTCGTCGACGAGGCCCTCGCGCAAGCGCTCGAGGCCGGCCCAGGCGATCATCGCTCCGTTGTCGGTGCACAGAGCCGGCGGCGGCGCGGCGAGGCGCAGCCCGGCCTCCGAGGCGAGGCGCTGCAGGGCCCGGCGCACGCTCTGGTTGGCGGCGACGCCGCCCGCCACCACCAGCGCGTTGGGATGGCCCGCCACTTCACGGCACAGGCGCAGCGCCACCCGCGTCCGGTCGACGATCACGTCGACCACTGCGGCCTGGAAGGAGGCGCACAGGTCCGCGACGTCGCGGGCGGTGAGCGGGGCGATCTTCTCGGCCTCGAGCCGCACCGCCGTCTTGAGCCCCGACAGCGAGAAGTCCGGCACGCCGCGCCCGCTCAGGGGCCGGGGCAGGGCGAAGCGCTCGGGATCGCCCTTCAGCGCCTCCTTCTCCACCTCCGGGCCACCGGGATAGGGCAGGCCAAGCAGCTTGGCGGTCTTGTCGAAGGCCTCGCCGATGGCGTCGTCGATGGTGGTACCGAGGCGCACATAGTCGCCGACGCCGCGCACGGCGAGGAGCTGCGTATGGCCGCCGCTGACCAGCAGGAGAAGGTAGGGGAAGGCGATCGCCTCGGTGAGGCGCGGCGAGAGCGCGTGCGCCTCCAGGTGGTTCACCGCGATGAGCGGCTTCTTCGTCACCATGGCCAGCGCCTTGGCCGTCGTCAGGCCGACGATCACCCCGCCAATCAGCCCGGGTCCGGCGGCGGCGGCAATCGCGTCGCACTGGTCGAGCGTCGTTCCCGCCTTCTCCAGCGCCCGCTTCACGAGGACGTCCAGCACCTCGACATGGGCGCGCGCCGCGATCTCGGGCACGACGCCGCCATAGGCCGCGTGCTCGGCGATCTGGCTCAGGATCTCGTTCGACAGGATGACGCCGTGGCCCTCCTCGTCCGTGCCGACCACCGCCGCGGCCGTCTCGTCGCAGGTCGTCTCGATACCCAGAACGCGCATGCCGGATCTCTTCGCTCGAAGCGGGCCTCGTCCGGAACGGCTTCCGCTTTCGCCGCCCGACCTGTCGACCTATAGTCCCGCGCGAGTGCGTTGGGAACGTGTCGGGGACGACGAACACCCGCCGCACCGCAGTTGGCGAAGGGGGAGACGAGAGTGGCCGTGCAGATCCGCCTGCGAATCGGGACGCGGGGCAGCCCGCTGGCGCTATGGCAGGCAAGGGAGGTGCAGGCGCAGCTCGCCGCGCGCCACGGCTGGCCCCTCGAGGCCGTCGCCATCGTCGTCATCAAGACGTCCGGCGACATGATCCAGGACCGCGCCCTGGCGCTGGCCGGCGGCAAGGGCCTGTTCACGAAGGAGATCGACACGGCGCTGCTGGCCGGCGACGTCGATCTCGCGGTCCATTCCGCCAAGGACATGCCCACCGCCTTCCCCGACGGCATCGCCATCGCCGGCTACCTGCCGCGCGAGGACGTGCGTGACGCCTTCATCGGCGGCTCGGCGCCGTCGCTGATGGAGCTGCGCCCCGGCGCGGTTGTCGGCACGGCGAGCCTCAGGCGCCAGGCGTTGATCCGCAAGCTGCGGCCCGACGTGACGACCGCGCTGCTGCGCGGCAACGTCGATACGCGGCTGCGCAAGGTCGCGGAGGGCGAGTTCGACGCCACGCTGCTGGCGCTGGCCGGCCTCAAGCGGCTCGGCCTGGACGGCCGGGCGACATCGCTGCTCGACCTCGACAGCTTTCCGCCCGCCGTCGGCCAGGGAGCCATCGCCGTCACCGCGCGCGGCGGCGACTCGGCGACGCTCGACGCCATCGCCGCCATCGTCGACACGCCGACGGGCATCGCGCTGGCGGCCGAGCGGGCCTTCCTCACGGTGCTCGACGGCTCCTGCCGCACGCCCATCGCCGGCCACGCGGTGGTGCGCGGCGGCGAGATGGCGTTCCGCGGCCTCGTGCTGCGGGTCGACGGCTCGGAGAGCTACGAGAGCCGCCGCGCCGGCCTCGTTTCGCAAGCCGCGACGCTGGGCGCCGATGCCGGCCACGACATCCTGTCGCGCGCGCCGTCGGACATCCTCGCGCACTGACGCGCGATGCGCGTCGTCGTGACCCGCCCGCAGCCCGCCGCCGCGGCCACAGGCCGGCGGCTGGCGATGCTCGGGCACGAGCCGATCCTGGCGCCGATGCTCCATGTCGAGGCGACCGGGAAGGCGTTGCCGTCCGGTCCGTTCGACGCCGTCGCGGCGACAAGCGCCAACGCGTTCCTCGCTTTCGCCTCCGCCGGTCTCCCTCCTGGTCTGGCCGATGTGCCGCTCCACGCGGTGGGCGAACGCACGGCGGCGGCTGCGCGGCGCGCCGGGTTCCGCGACGTCGTCGAGGCCGACGGGGACGCCGCCGCGCTGGCGGAAAGCCTCGTCCGGTCCCTGCCGCGGGCATCGCGGGTGCTCTACCTGGCCGGGACCGAGCGCAAGCCCGTGCTGGAGCGGCGGCTGGGCGAGGCAGGCTTCGTCGTCGCGGCGGCCGAGGTCTACGCGGCCCGGGCCCTCGGCAATGTGCCCGCCGAGGTCTTCGCCGGCCCGCCTCCGACCGTCGTCCTGCACTACTCGCGGCGCAGCGCCGAGGCGTTCGTCGCGGCGGCGCGGGCGGGCGGCCACGAAGCGGCCATGGTTTGCCTGCCCCATCTGTGCCTCTCGGCGGACGTCGCCGGGCCGTTGATCGAGGCAGGCGCATCGGTCGTCATGGTTGCAAGTCGGCCGGACGAGGATGCGCTTTTCGCGCGAATCGGCGACGTCAGCGTATAGACCCGCCCGAGCCTTCCCCCGGGGCGGTCCAGCAGGCCATGCGTCCGGCAGGCTCGGTCGGCCCTACCGTGGCGGGCCAGCCGGCGGCGCGGCGCCGGGACGACGCCGGCCGCGCGCCTCACCCTTTGGAGAGGTGCCGCAGCGCCGGCGTCGCGGTATAAGGGCAACAGGAGGCCGGCTCGACGCCGGCGGGAGATCCAGCACCCATGGCAGGCGACACCGACGGAAAGCCCCGCGACCCCGCGGACAAGGACGCCACGGCCGCCGGTGGACGCCGCTCTCGAGGCGTCGGTCGGCGCGAGCCGACGACGATCGACCTCGCCCCCGACAGCGTGACCGAAGTCGCCGCCGCCGAAAGCCCGAGCGGCAGCGCCACGACGGCCGACATCGCGACCGCTGCCACGGACCCCGAGGCAGCGACGGGCGCCGATCCGATGGCCCGACCTGACCCGTTGTCGCCGGACGCCCTGGCCTCCGGCCCCGAGCCCGCTCCCCCCACCACGACCGACACCCCCGCCACGACCGACACCCCCACATCGAACGTCGAACCGCCGACCGAGACCTCGGCCGCCGCGCCGGCGGGCGATCCGGACCCCGTCCGGCCGTCCGAACCGCCTGCGCCGGAAGACAGTGTTGCGCCCGCTCCGCCGCCCATGCCCGTGCCGCCGCCCGCCCGTCG
>JAIYAB010000143.1 GCA_027489275.1 Hyphomicrobiales bacterium | reverse complement strand
GCCGACCGCGCGGCGCTGCTCACTCCGGTCGCCAAGGCCTACTCCACCGACATCGGCATCGAGGTCGCCTCGCTCGGCATCCAGGTCCACGGAGGAATGGGCTACATCGAGGAGACTGGCGCGGCGCAGCACCTGCGGGACGCCCGCATCGCGGCGATATACGAGGGCACCAACGGCATCCAGGCGATCGACCTCGTCACCCGCAAGCTGCCGCTCGGCGACGGCGCGGTCGTGCGCGAGGCCATCGCCCGCATGCGCGAGACCGTGTCCGAACTCGGGCGGCGCAACGCGCCGAGCTTCGGCCACAGCGCCGCACGCCTGCGCGACGCCGTCGACAGCCTCGAGCGGGCCACCACCTGGATGCTGGAGGCGCTGTCCTCGGGCCGGGCCGCCGAGGCGCTGGCCGGCGCCACCGCCTATCTCAAGCTGTTCGGTCTCGCCCAGGGCGGCGCCGCGCTCGCGCGCAAGGCGCTGGCCGCGCAGGCCTCGCTCGACGAGACGGCAGGCGACCGCGGCCACGCCGCCCGCGTCGTCACCGCGCGCTTCTTCGCCGAGCACCTGGCCGCGGAGGCGCCGTCGCTGGAGCGGGCGATCACCGAGGGGGCAGGGTCCGTCGAGGACGGCGCCGTCGTCTTCGCCGCATGACCGACGCCCCCGCGTCCGACCCGTCGAAGCCGCTCGCCGGCAAGGTTTGCGTCGTTGCCGGCGCGTCACGCGGCGTCGGCCGCGGCATCGCGCTGGGGCTGGCCGAGGCTGGCGCCACCGTCGTGTGCAGTGGCCGCTCGACCCGGTTCGGCCAGCGCACGGACGGGCGCGTCGAAACAGTCGAGGACACCGCCGAGGCGGTGGAGGAGCTCGGCGGGCGCGGCCATCCTTATGTCTGCGACCACACCGACAGCCGCTCACTGCACGATTTCTCGACCTGGGTGCTGCGCCGGCTCGGCCCGCCGGACGTCGTCGCCTGCGCGGTCTGGGGCGGCAACGAGGGCTTCGACGGGCAGACCTATCCCGACGGCTCGCGCTTCGGCACGCCGTTCTGGCAGCGCCCGCTGACCCCCTTCGACACCGCGCTGCGCACCGGCGCCTACGCCCTGCTGGCGACCGCGCGCGCCTTCGCGCCGATGATGATCCCCTGCCGGTCCGGCCTGTTCGTCGCCATAGGGTTCGATGCCGAGGGCGCGAGCATCGGCGATGTGTTCTACGACCTCGGGAAAGCCGCCATCCTGCGGACATCGCAGATCATGGCGGTCGAACTGGCCCCGCACGCCATCGCCAGCGTGCACCTCACCCCCGGCTTCGTGCGCACGGAGCGGGTGCTGGACGCCGGCGACGGCGGCGAGGCGACGCAATCGCCGCTCTACACCGGCCGCGCCGTCGCCGCGCTGGCCGCCGATCCCGATCCCATGGCGATCACCGGCCGGTCGCTGTTCGTCGCCGATCTCGCGCGGCGCTACGGCTTCACCGATTCGGACGGGACGCAGCCGGAGCGCTTCGCCATCGGCTAGACAGGCGCGAAAGCCGCCGCGCCGGCGTCATATTGCGGTCATGCTCGCGCTGACGACTTGACGGGGCTGCTCCTCCCGTGGTGCAGCAGCCGGGTCAACGGGATGCGTCGATGATCATCGTTTACTGCGTGAAGCCCATCGACGACGGCGCATGCCGGTTCGAACGCCGCGTGCTCGCCGCCGACGGACCCATTCCGCCCGAGGCCGTCTGGATCGATCTCGTCGATCCGACGCGGGAGGAGGACGCGCGCGTCGAGGCCTATCTGGGCATCTCCATCCCGACCCGGGAGGAGATGTCGGACATCGAGCCCTCCGAACTCCTCTACCAGGAGGACGGCGCCCGCTACCTCACCGCCCGCGTCGTCCACCAGGTCGACACCGACCCGGAAATCACCGGCATCTCCTTCATCCTGAAGGACCGGACGATGGTGACGGTGCGCTACGCCGATCCCAAGGCGTTCCAGATGTTCACCACCCGCATCGCCCGGCCGAACGGCTGCGAGCCGACGGCGGAGGCGATCCTGGCGGGCCTGTTCGAGACCATCATCGATCGCGCGGCCGACGTGTTGCAGGCCACCGCCGAGCGGCTCGACCGGCTGTCCGACCGCGTCTTCGAGGCGAAATCCGACCCTGCATCCCGCACCGCCGAGTTCCAGGAAACGCTGCGCGCGCTGGGCCGCCACGGCGATGTCGTGTCGAAGATCCGCGAGAGCCTCGTCTCCATCGAGCGCGTGCTTCTCTTCGTCTCGGTCAGCTACCGCTCGGCCCGAGTGCCCATCGAGCTGCGCGAGCAGGTTCGCACCACGCTGCGCGACCTCCAGTCCATGGAGGAGCACGCCACCTTCCAGTCGCAGAAGATCCAGTTCCTGCTCGACGCCACGCTCGGCCTCGTCAACCTCGAGCAGAACAACATCATCAAGCTGTTCTCGGTCATGGCCGTCATCTTCATGCCGCCGACGCTGGTCGCGTCGATCTACGGCATGAATTTCAAGCTGATGCCCGAGCTCGAATGGCATCTCGGCTACCCGATGGCGCTCGGCTTCATGTTGCTGGCGGGCGTGTTCCCGTATCTCTTCTTCCGCTGGAAGAAGTGGCTGTAACGGCCTGAGTCGACTCCGCGATGTGCGGCCGCTTCGCCCTCACCGCCACGCCCCGGGATGTGCGGGCGCTGTTCGGCTACGAGGACGCGCCGAACTTCCCGCCGCGCGAGGCCATCAAGCCGACCGAGCCGGTCGCGGTGGTGGTCAAGCGCGGCGGCGCGCGCCGCTTCGAACTCATGCGCTGGGGCTTCATCCCGGCCTGGGTCAAGGATCCGGCGGAGTTCCCGCTGCTCTACAACGCGCGCGGCGAGACGCTGGCAGACAAGCCCGCCTTCCGCGCCGCCGCCCGCCGCCGCCGCTGCCTCATTCCCGCCGACGGCTTTTACGAGTGGCGGCGCACCGGGGAGGGACGGGCCATGACCCGAGAACCCTTCTTCGTGTCGCGCGCTGACGGCCGGCCGATGGCCATGGCCGGGGTCTGGGAAACCTACATGGACGCCGGCGGCGGCGAGATCGACACGGTCGCCGTCGTCACCACCGCCGCCAACGGCACGGTCGCCGCCGTCCATGACCGCATGCCCGTGATCGTCGAGCCGCGCGATTTCGACGCCTGGCTCGATCCCTCTCCCGGCGACGACTGCACCGACGCGCTGCGCCTGGTCCGCCCGGCCGCCGACGACGCGGTGACCGTCAGGGCCCTCCCACCCCCGACGAGGTCGTCTGCTCCAAGGTCGCCGCCTCCGCGCAAACCGCCGCCCGATGACGCCCAGGGCTCGCTGTTCTGAGCAGCCCGGCGCGGCAGCGTTCCCCTCGGCTCGCCCTGGACCCCTCGATCTCCTCATCCTGAGGAGGCCGCGCAGCGGCCGTCTCGAAGGACGCAGGATGGTGGGGCGCTGCAAGAGTGCCGCTGCACGATGGTGCGTCCTTCGAGACGCGGGCTGCGCCCGCTCCTCAGGATGAGGACATT
>JAIYAB010000068.1 GCA_027489275.1 Hyphomicrobiales bacterium | reverse complement strand
GTCGCCGCCTTCGACACCGCGCGCGACACGGCCAATGCCGGCCCGCGCATCGTGATCTGCGATACGACGATGGCCAAGGGCGTCCCCTTCCTCGAGGAGCGCGAGCGGAACCACTTCCTGCGCGTCGAGCCGGACGAATGGGCCCGGGCCATCGCGATCCTGGACGCGGGGAGGACGCCGTGAAGCGCTCGAAATACGACCGCCCCGTCCGCCCCGCCGGCGAAGGCGGACGCCTCACCACCTCGGCGATGATCGCCTCGCTCGCCGGCCCCGGCCAGCGGACGAAGGCTGCGCCGTTCGGCCACGCCCTTGTCGAGATCGCGGCGCAGCGCCCCGATATCGTCGGGCTCACGGCCGACCTGTCGAAGTACACGGACCTGCACGTCTTCGCGAAGGCGTATCCGGACCGGTTCTACCAGATGGGCATGGCCGAGCAGGTGCTGATGGGCGCCGCCGCCGGCCTGGCGCGCGAGGGCTTCACCGCCTTCGCCACCACCTACGCCGTCTTCGCCTCGCGCCGCGCCTATGACTTCATCTGCATGGCCATCGCCGAGGAAAGCCTCGACGTGAAGATCGTCTGCGCCCTGCCCGGCCTGACGACCGGGTACGGTCCGAGCCACCAGGCGACGGAGGATCTGGCGATCTTCCGCGGCCTGCCGAACATGACGATCCTCGACCCCTGCGACGCGCACGAGATCGAGCAGGCGACGCACGCCATCGCGGCGCACAAAGGCCCGGTCTACATGCGGCTGCTGCGCGGCAACGTGCCCCTCGTGCTCGACGAGTACGGCTACCGCTTCGAACTCGGCAAGGCGAAGGTGGTGCGCGACGGGCGCGACGTGCTCATCGTCTCGACCGGGCTGATGACCATGCGGGCGCTGGAGGCGGCGACGGCGCTGAAGGCCGACGGCGTGGATGCCGCCGTGCTGCACGTGCCGACGATCAAGCCGCTCGACGTCGACACCATCGTGGCGGAGGCCGGCGGCGGCCGGCTCGTGGTGGTGGCGGAGAACCACACCATCGTCGGCGGCCTCGGCGAGGCGACGGCCGGCGCGCTGATGCGGGCCGGCGTGACGCCAACGTTCCGGCAGATCGCCCTGCCGGACGCGTTCCTCGACGCCGGCGCGCTGCCGACGCTGCACGACCGCTACGGCATCTCGTCGGAGGCGGTCGCGCGGCGAATCAAGGGCTGGCTCTGAGAGCCTGGCTCCGGTCCCTTCCCCCGGTCGCGACGGTGGTCAGTCCGGAACGTTTTCCTGGGAAACGGCCGAGAGCAGGTCCATGACGTAGGGCGCGAAGGAGCGCCAGACCTCGACGCGGAAGGCCCTCGGGCCGGTGCGCCAGAGCACGATCTCGGCCTTCTCGCAGATCGTCCGGGTTGCCATTCCCACGGGGAAGGCCTCCTCGCAGAGGTCGAGCGGAACGGCGGCGTTGAGCGTCAACGCCGCCTCGTGGCCCTCGACGCGGATCGCCGTCTGGCGATGGGAAACGTCGACGAGGCTGTGCGGCACGGTGCCGAGCGCGCTCTCGAGGGCCCGGACGAGCGCCCACGTCGCGTCGGGCGCGGACGTGTCGTCGGCGACCAGCAGCCATTCGTCGGGTCCGAGCATGAGCGCGCTGCGCGCGCCCAGCGTCGACGCCGTGTTGATCCGCGACGGCAGTGCGACGCCGAAGGCATTCCCCGCCGCGGCGACGGCGGCGAGATCGCCGCGCAGCACGAAGCGGGCGGCGGCGGGAAGCGGCGCGAGCGTGACAGCGACGCCCGGGAACGGCTCGCCGGGGGCCGGCAGCGCGGGGCGGCGGGCGATCTCAGGCATCGAGGCGGCTCCCTTCACGGTCGAGGAAGACGGGTTCGACCACCGTCACGGCGATCGCCGCGTTCGGCATCGGGACGTAGAGCGTCTCGCCCAGGCGCGAGCGCCCGCCTGCGACCAGGGCCATGGCGATGGACCGGCCGAGCGCGGCGCTCTCGTAGGCGGAGGTGACATGGCCCAGCGCCGCCGTGCCCTTGACGGGGCTCGCCTCGGCGGTGATCTGCGCGCCCTCCTCCAGCACGACGGCGGGATCGACGGTGAGCAGGCCGACGAGCTGCTTGCGGTCGGGCTTCAGCATGTCGGGCCGAGCCAGCGAGCGCTTGCCGACGAAGTCGGGCTTCGCCTTGCCGATGGCCCAATCGAGGCCGAGATCGGACGGAGTCACGGTGCCGTCCGTCTCCTGGCCGACGATGATGTAGCCCTTCTCGGCGCGCAGAACGTGCATCGCCTCGGTGCCGTAGGCGCAGAAGCCGTGCTTCTGGCTCTCCGCCCAGATCGCCTCCCACACCGCCTGCCCGTATTCGGCCGGTACGTTCACCTCGAAGCCCAGTTCACCCGTGAAGCTGACGCGGAAGAGCCGTGCCGGCACGCCGCAGATTGTCCCCTCGCGGACGCTCATGTGCGGCATCGCCTCACGCGCCATGTCGATGTCCGCGACGAGGGGCTGCAGCACCGCGCGGGCGTTCGGGCCCTGCACGGCGATCACCGCCCACTGCTCGGTGGTCGAGGTGAGCCAGACCCGCAGCTCCGGGAACTCGGTCTGCAGGTAGTCCTCCATGTGGGCGAGGACGCGCGGCGCGCCGCCAGTCGTCGTCGTGACGTGGAAGCGGTCCGGCGCGAGGCGGCCGACGACCCCGTCATCCATCACGAAGCCGGCCTCGTTGAGCATCAGCCCGTAGCGGCAGCGGCCTGTCTCGAGCTTCGTCCACGGATTGGTGTAGAGGCGGTTCAGGAACTCGGCCGCGTCGGGACCGACGACTTCGATCTTGCCGAGCGTCGAGGCGTCGAAGAGGCCGCCCGTCTCGCGCACGGTGCGACACTCGCGCAGCACCGCCGCGTGCATCGTCTCGCCGCCGCGCGGGATGTACCATGCGCGCTTCCACATGCCGACGTCCTCGAAAACAGCGCCCTGGGCGCGCGCCCAGTCGTGCGTCGGGGTGCGGCGAATCGGGTCGAACAGGTCGCCGCGCGAATGGCCGGCGAAGGCGCCGAAGGTGACC
This sequence comes from Hyphomicrobiales bacterium, assembly GCA_027489275.1. Classification (GTDB taxonomy): domain Bacteria; phylum Pseudomonadota; class Alphaproteobacteria; order Rhizobiales; family Beijerinckiaceae; genus Alsobacter. Next base: position 13,654 of record JAIYAB010000068.1, on the reverse strand, counting down.
GGCGTGTAGGGCGCGCGGAAGGTGGTGAGCCCGACCTCGGGGATCGGCTTGCCGAGCGAGCCGGCGGCGATGGCGAGGCCGTTCATGTTCGACGTCTTGCCCTGGTCGGTCGCCATGCCGTTCGTCGTGTAGCGCTTCACGTGCTCGATGGAGCGGAAGCCCTCGCGCACGGCGAGGCGGATGTCCTTCTCGGTGACGTCGTTCTGGAAATCGACGAAGGCCTTCACCTTCTGCACGTCGCGGTCGTGCGGCACCGCGCCGTGGAAGCCGCCGTCCGGGACGATCTCACCCGAGACCACGGGAGACCAGTCCCGCTCGGACCACTCTCGCCCCGCCGCCCGGGCCGCGTCCGCCCCGGCCGAGAAGCCTTCCGCGAGTGCTTCGGCGATGCCGAAGGTTCCGTTGCACGCCCCGGCCGAGCGGGAGCCCTCGACCGGGGCCGCGGGAACGTACATCTCCCGCTCTGCATCGAAGCGCAGCTTGCCGCGCATCTGCGAGTGCAGGTGAACCGCGGGCGTCCAGCCGCCGGCCATCAGCACGAGGTCGCACGAGATGCGCTCTGAGGGGCCCACGAGGCCGTTGCCGGCGATGGTCGCGACCATCGCAGCGCGGACGCCCAGGCGTCCCTCGACCCCGGTTACCACCGCGTTGGAGCGGACGTCGAGCCCGGCCCCACGCGCTGTCGCAGCAACTGGCCCGTCCGGACCCGGACGCAGGTCGACGATGGCTGACACCACGATGCCGGCCGCCGTCAGGTCGTGCGCCGCGGCATAGCCGCTGTCGCAGGCCGTGAACACGACCGCCCGGTCGCCCGGCTTCGCGCCGTAGCGGTTGACGTAGGCGCGCGCGGCACCCGCCAGCATCACGCCGGGGCGGTCGTTCTCGGGAAACACGAGGGGGCGCTCGATGGCGCCCGTTGCGAGCACCACCTGCCTGGCGCGCACCTTCCACAGCCGCTCGCGCGGCATGCGCGGGTCGGGGTGAGGGAGGTGGTCGGTGAGCCTCTGGACGAGGCCGAAGAAGTTCTGCGCGTAGGCGCCGAAACACTGCGTGCGCGGCAGCAGCGTCACGCGCTTGTCGCCGGAGAGTGTCGCGAGCGTGGAGGCCGCCCAGTCGGACGCCGGGACGCCGTCGATGACCGCGTCCCGCTCGCCGAGGAGGCCGCCGCCGCACTCGGCCTGCTCGTCGCACAGGATGACGCGCGCGCCGGCCTGCGCCGCCGCCAGCGCCGCCGCGAGGCCGGCCGCGCCGGCACCCACGACGAGCACGTCGCAAAACGCGTATCGGTGCGTGTAGTGATCGGGGTCCGCCTGCGACGGCGCCTGTCCGAGCCCGGCCGCACGGCGGATGAACGGCTCGTAGAGGTTCGCCCATGCGCTCGCCGGTTGCATGAACGTCTTGTAGTAGAAGCCGGCCGAGAAAACGCCCGGCGGAACGACGTCGTTGAGCTCCCCGACGTCGTGCGACAGGGAGGGCCAGCGGTTCTGGCTCGTGGCGACGAGACCCTCGTGAAGCTCGACCTGCGTCGCGCGCAGGTTCGGCGTCCAGCGCCCGCCGCCGCGGTCCACGCTGACCAGCGCGTTCGGCTCCTCGGCGCCCGCCGCCAGCACGCCGCGCGGACGGTGGTACTTGAAGGAGCGGCCCATCAGGCGCACGCCGTTGGCGAGCAGCGCGGAGGCCAGCGTGTCGCCGGGATGGCCGCGATAGGCCGTGCCATCGAAGGTGAAGCGGATCGTCCGATCGCGGTCGATGCGCCCGCCCGACGCTGTCCGGAAGGAAACCGTCATCGCGCGGCCTCCCGCGCGAGCGCCTCGAGGTCCGGCTTCGGCTCGCCGGCCCTGTAGGTGGCGAGGAAACGGTCGGTCACCGTGTGGCGCACGGCGTTGAAGAACCGCCCGCACCCATGGGTGTGCCGCCAGCGCTCGACATGGAAGCCCTTCGGGTTCGTGCGCATGTAGAGGAACTCGGCCCAGGCGGCATCCGGCACAGAGGACGGATCCTGCGCGCGCGAGACATGGGCCTCGCCGCCGTAGCGGAACTCGAGCTCCGGACGGTCCGTCTGGCAGTAGGGACAGCGGATCAGCAGCATCGCGTGGGCCTCAATGCGCGACGGCGGCGGCCGCCGCCTCGTCGATGAGCCGGCCGGTGCGGAACCGGTCGAGCGTGAAGGGCGCGTTGATCGGGTGCGGCTCGCCGCGCGCGACCGTGTGGGCGAAGACGTGGCCCGATCCGGGCGTCGCCTTGAAGCCGCCGGTGCCCCAGCCGCAGTTGACGAAGAGGCCCGGGACCGGCGTCTTGCCGATGATCGGCGAGCGGTCGGGGGTCACGTCGACGATGCCGCCCCAGTTGCGCAGCATGCGCAGCCGCCGCACCGTCGGGAACAGCTCGCAGATCGCGTCGAGCGTGTGGGACGAGATGTGCAGCCCGCCGGTCTGCGAGTAGGAGGTGTAGGCGTCCGTGCCGGCGCCGATCACCAGTTCGCCCTTGTCGGACTGCGACATGTAGGCGTGGATCGTGTTCGACATGACCACGCAGGGCATGATCGGCTTCACCGGCTCGGAGACGAGCGCCTGAAGGGGGTAGCTCTCCAGCGGCATGCGCACGCCGGCCATGGCCATCACCACGCTGGTGTGGCCGGCGGCGACGACGCCGACGCGCTTCGTGCGGATCGTTCCGCGGGTCGTCTCCAGCGCCTCAACCGCGCCGTCGGCGCCGCGCCGGATGGCGGTGACCTCGCAGTTCTGGATGATGTCGACGCCGAGCGCGCTCGCGGCGCGCGCATAGCCCCAGGCGACAGCGTCGTGCCGCGCCACGCCGCCGCGCCGCTGGAGCGCCGCGCCGACGATGGGGTAGCGGATGCCCGGGTCGACGTTGAGGATGGGGCAGAACTCCTGCGCCTGCTGCGGTGTGAGCCACTCGTTGTCGATGCCCTGCAGCCGGTTGGCATGGACGTGCCGCTTGAAGACCTGCACGTCGTGCACGTTGTGGGCGAGCATCATGACGCCGCGCGGCGAGTACATGACGTTGTAGTTCAGCTCCTGCGACAGGGTCTCCCAGAGTTGGACCGCGTGCTCGTAGAGCGCCTGGCTCTCTTCCCAGAGGTAGTTGGAGCGGATGATGGTCGTGTTGCGCCCGGTGTTGCCGCCGCCGAGCCAGCCCTTCTCAACGACCGCGATGTTTCGCAGGCCATGCTCCTTCGCCATGTAGTAGGCGGTGGCAAGCCCGTGGCCGCCGCCGCCGACGATGACGGCGTCGTAGGCGGAGCGGGGATCGGGCGAGCGCCACTGCTCGGGCCAGCCGATGTTGCCGCCGAAGGCCTGCCGGAGAAGGTTCAACGCGTTGAAGCGCATGGATCGTCACCTCGTCGAGGCGCTGGTGCGGGAAGCGGAGAGTGCACGGCGTCGATGGCGTCTTCTAGGCAGTTTGCGACATGGAGGGCGTTCTTTTCGGACATGCCGAGCGCCTCACGCCCCGGCCGCGGCGCGACGCATCGCCGCCAGCCCGCCGCCGAGAACAAGGGCACTGGGCAGCGGATGGCCGACGATCCGGCGCGCCAGCCTCGCCGCCTCGATGAGCGCGTCGAGATCGATTCCGGTCGCGATGCCCATCTCCTCGCACAAGAACACCAGCTCCTCCGTGGCGATGTTGCCCGGCGCGCCCGGCTGCGCCGCGAAGGGGCAGCCGCCGAGCCCGCCGACGGAGGCGTCGAAGGAGGCGACCCCCATCTTCAGCGCCACATGGGCGCAGGCGATCGCCATGCCGCGGGTGTCGTGCAGGTGCAGCGTCAGCGGCAGGTCCGGCCACCGCTCACGGACGGCGCCGACCAGCGCCTGCGTGCGGACGGGTGTCTCCCAGCCCATCGAATCGGCCAGCGACAGGCGGGCGATCCGCGCGCCCGTCTCGTCGGCGACGGCGAGGCCGTCGGCCACCGTGTCCAGCACGCGACGCACCGGCACGTCGCCGGAAAAGTTGCAGCCGAACGAGGCCATGATGCTGAGCCGCGTCACGGGCACGCCGGCCTCGCGGTGCACCGCGACGTGCTCGCGCATCGCGGCGAGCTGGCCGGCGCGGTCGCGGTTCAGGTTGCGCAGCGAGAACGCCTCGGAGGCGCTCAGCGTGATCGAGCCGACGACCGTCAGCCGGTCGCGGAAGGCCAGCGCCCGGTGCAGTCCCTGCGGATTGAAGTACAGCGCCTGGTAGGCCACGCCGGGCGCCGGCGCGAAGCCGGCGACGACGGCGTCCGCGTCCGCCCAGCCGGGCACCTTCTTCGGGTTGACGAAGGACGCGACCTGGATGCGCTTCAGCCCGGTGGCGGAGAGCGCGTCGATGAGCGCGACCTTGTCGGCCGTCGCGATCGGTCCTGGCTCGATCTGGAACGCCTCCCGCGGGCCCTCCTCCAGGATGTCGACGCTGCTGGGCATGTCCGCCATGGTGGTTCTTCTCCCCGGTCGACCGACGCGCCCGGCGCGGCGCGCTGGCCCCTTTATGGCGGAATGATCTAGAACGGAAAACGGGACGCCGCGCGCAAAAAGCGGCCGGGAGGGTCACGGGCATGGATGGGCGGCTGCCGCTCGAGGGCATCAGGGTCGTCGAGTTCTCGCACATGGTCATGGGGCCGAGCTGCGGCCTCGTGCTCGGCGATCTCGGCGCCGACGTGATCAAGGTCGAGCCGATCGAGGGCGACAACACCCGACGCCTCACCGGCTCCGGCGCCGGCTTCTTCCCCGCCTTCAACCGCAACAAGCGCAGCCTCGCCGTCGACCTGAAGTCCGCCGAGGGCCTCGTGCTGGCGAAGCGGCTGGTGGCGAGCGCCGACGTGGTCACCGAGAACTTCCGGCCCGGCGCGCTGGACAGGATGGGACTGGGCTACGACGCGCTGAGCGAAGGCCACCCCGGACTCGTCTACTGCTCGCTGAAGGGGTTCCTCGCCGGCCCCTACGAGACGCGCACGGCGCTCGACGAGGTCGTGCAGATGATGGGCGGCCTCGCCTACATGACTGGCCCGCCGGGCCGGCCGCTGCGCGCCGGCTCCTCGGTCAACGACATCATGGGCGGCATGTTCGCCGCCATCGGCATCATGGCCGCCCTGATGGAGCGGGCCCGCACCGGCCAAGGCCAGCTCGTGAAGAGTTCGCTCTTCGAGAACAACCTCTACCTCGTCGCGCAGCACATGATGCAGTTCGCCGTGACGGGCACGCCCGCCGCGCCGATGCCGAACCGGCTGGCCGCCTGGGCCGTCTACGACGTGTTCGAGACCGGTGACGGCCAGCAGATCTTCATCGGCATCGTCAGCGACACGCAGTGGCACGCCTTCTGCCGGCGCTTCGGCCTGCCGGACCTGCTGTCCGACCCGTCCCTGGCAACGAACCCACAGCGGGTGAAGGCGCGCGACGCGTTCATGCCGCGCCTGCGCGCGCTGTTCGGATCGATGCCGCGCGCGGAACTGGCCGCGGCGGTGGAGGCGATCGGTCTGCCCTTCGCGCCGATCATGCGGCCGGAGGACCTGTTCGACGATCCTCACCTGCAGCACCCCGGCGCAATGGTGCCGGTGACCCTGCCGGACGGGCGCGAGAGTCGCGTGCCCGCCCTGCCGCTGGAGATGGACGGCAGGCGGCTCGGCCTGCGGCTCGACATCCCGCGCCCGGGCGAGCAGAGCGCCGCCATCGCCGCCGAGCTCGGTTACGCGCCGGAAGAGATCGCCCGCCTCGCGGATGCCGGCGTCATCCGCGTCGACCCCGCCTGAGCCCTGCGTCCGGCCACGGGCGGCCTCGGCGCAACTGGCGGATGACGCGCCCGCCGGACCGGCTATTCTCCGGGCGTCCCCTGTGTTACCCGCCCGAGGAAGCCCGCCCATGACATGGTCCATCGTCGCCCGCGATCCCGCGACCGGCGCCTTCGCCGTCGCCGTCTCGACCTGCGCCTTCGCGGTCGGAGCGCGCGTTCCCTATGGCTGCGGCGGAATGGGGGCGATCGCGACGCAGTCCTTCGTCAACCCGTTCTTCGGCGTGGACGGCCTGCGCTACCTGCAGGAGGGACGGTCACCGCAGGAGGCGATGGACTTCCTGGTCGCTGCCGATCCGGGCGCGCCGCTCCGGCAGGCGCACATGATCGACCGGGACGGGCGCATCGCCGCCTACACCGGCAAGGACTGCGTCGACTGGTGCGGCTCCGTGAAGGCCGCGAACGTCTCGGTGGCCGGCAACATGCTGGCCGGCCCGCAAGTGGTGGAGAAGACGCTGGAGGCCTTTCTGGGCGGCGCGGCGCTCGACTTCGACGATCGTTTGATCACCGCGCTGGAGGCCGGCGAGGCGGCGGGCGGAGACAAACGGGGCAAGCAGTCGGCGGCCATCCGCGTGTGGACCACCGAGGTGTTCCCGTCGATCGACATCAGGGTCGACGACGCGGCCGAGCCGCTCATCGAACTCCGCCGCCTGTGGCGCATCGCGCACCAGCGCTACGTGCCCTTCCAGGCGGCCGGCCCCTCCCGCGCGCTGCCCGGCGGGGTGCTCGACCGCCCGACGCTCGACCGCCAGTGCACCGCCTATGCCGAACAGTGGAACGCGCGGCACCCGGTCTGATCAGCCAGCCGTCGCCCGGAACATCGGCGCGCGTGGCGGCATGTCCGCCACGGCCGGCTCGAAAACGCCGGTGGCCGGATCGCGCACGAGCAGCCGCCCGGTGGAGATGCCGAAATAGGCGCCGTGGATCTGCATCTTGCCGCGCTCCACGAGGATGCGCACGCAGGGGAACGTCATCAGGTTGCGCAGGCTGAGCTCGACCGAGGCCAACTCCAGCTTGCGCAGATACTCCCGCTCCAGGTCGGCAGGCTTCGGCCCGAGGCTCTCGGCGGCGGGCGCGATCTGCGACATCCACCGGCCGATGAAGTCGCCCGGCGACAGCGGTTCGCTGTCGTCGGCGAATGCCCGGATGCCGCCGCAGCGCGCGTGCCCCAGCACGACGATGTGTTTGACGCGCAGCGCCTGCACGCCGAACTCCAGCGCCGCGCTGGTACCGTGCTGGCTGTCGCGGTCTGGCTCGTATCTCGGCACGATGTTGGCGACGTTGCGCACGACGAGCAGTTCGCCCGGCGCGGCGTCGAAGATCACCTCCGGCGAGACGCGGCTGTCGACGCAGCCTATGACCATGATCTCCGGCTTCTGCCCGGTGTCGGCCAGCGTCTCATAGCGCGACTGTTCGCTCTGGAAGCGGCCGTCGAGGAAGGCCCTGTAACCGTCGGACAGCCGGGTCGGGAACATGGGGACCTCCGGGTGGCGGGTGCTCGCATGCCACCCGATAGCAGCATGCGCGCCGGAGTCCAATCCGCCGAGAGTCGACGTGGAATGCCGGGCCGGCGTTCCCGCTGCAGAGCCCGCCCCTCCCCCCGGCCCGGGCGGCGGCTACGCCCGGCGAGAGGCGATGGCGGCGCCCTCCACCAGCGAGGCGAGCTTGGCCCATGCGATATCCGGGTCGACGGCGCCGAAGCCGGCGAAGGTCGAGAAGCCGCAATCGGTCCCTGCGATCACCCGCTCCGCGCCCACGGCGTCCACGAAGGCGCCGAGGCGCTGGGCCACCAGTTCGGGATGCTCGACAAAGTTGGTCGTCGAATCGAGGCAGCCTGGGATCAGCACGAGGTCGTCCGGGATCTTCGTCTCGCGCCAGACGGTCCACTCGTGCGCGTGGCGCGGGTTCGATGCCTCGAAGAGCAGCGCGCCGGGCTTGGCCTTGAGCACCACGGGCAGCACGGTGCCCAGCGCGATGTCGCGCGTATGCGGTCCCTCGTAGTTGCCCCAGCAGACGTGCATGCGCACCCGCTCGCGCGGCACGTTGCGCAGCGCGTGGTTGAGCACTTCGATATGCAGCGCCGCTCGGCGCAGGAAGCCCGCTTCGTCGAGGTCGCGGTACATCATGTGGCGGCCGAGGCCGAGGTCGGGCGCGTCGATCTGCAGGATCAGGCCGGCCGCCACGATGGCCTCGTATTCAGCCCGCATGCCCTCGGCAATGTCGGCGAGATAGGCGTCCAGCGAGGCATGGTGGTCGGAGGGCTGGAACAGCGCGATGACGCCGGGGCTGGCGGCGTTCATGAAGCCCTCCGCATAGCCCGCCGCATCGAGCGCGGCGCGCATCGCCGCCATGTCCTTTTCGAGCGGCTCCATGGACTTCACCGCGATCGGTCCGACGCAGCGCGGACGGCGGTATTGCGGCGTGCCGCCGGCCTTGGCGAGGCGCAGCTTGAAGGCCGGGTAGTCGTCGAGGTCGGCAGGCGGCTCGCGCGGGCTGTCGCCGTCGAAGCCGGTCAGCCGATCCTTGATGTAGGTGGCGTAGGAGATCTTCGACGTCTCGCCGTCGGAGGGGATGTCTATGCCGACCTCGCGCTGGCGCGCGATCGTGACCATGGTGGCCTCCGCCATGACCGCGTCATAGGCGGCGGCGTCGAAGGGCAGGCCTTTCTCGCGGCCGAACAGCAGGTCGGCGACCAGCCCCGAGCGGGGCAGCGAGCCGACATGGGTCGTGCGGATCCGGGTCGTGCGGATCGCGGCCATCTCAGGCCGCCTTCCCGGCGACGAACTCGACCGCGCCGACCTCGTCGCCGCCGCGCACCACATAGGCCACGCAGCCGTCGGACGACGTGGCGCGGAAGGCACGGGGAAGCCCCTTCGGCGTGGTGAAGGTGTCGCCCGCGCCCATCACGATCTCGCTGTCCGGCGTGGTCACGGCGAGAGTGCCCTTGTGGACGAAGATGACCTCCTCCTCGCGCCGCACATGCGCCGGCACCGACGCGCCGCTCGCCATCTTCAGGCAGCGCAGGTTGAAGCCGTGCGGCCACCAGCCGACGATCGGGCCCGGCTGGAATCCGTCACGCGTCGCCTTCGGCACGATGACCGGGCATTCCTCGACGCCCGGGCCGGCGAGCGGTGAGGCCGGGTTGCCCTTCAGGTCGGCGAAGCGCACCACGCCCTGCGCCATCCTCTCGTCGGAGGGCGAGGCCAGCCGCGCCATGGTCTCCGCGTCCGGCGGCTCCTGCAGCCGGGCGCCCGCCGGCACCGTTTGTCCGGCCGCCGTGTCGATGAGCTTGCCGCCCTCCAGCAGCACCATGCCGAAGCGCTTGGCGAGGTCGAACACACGCGGGCTCCACGTCACCTTCCCCGGGTCGTCGCCGCCGAGAACGGCGAAGAGGAAGCTCACATCCTGCGGCGTGCCGAGGTTCTCGAAGCCGCGGAACATGTGGATCGGCAGACTGATCACGTCGCCCTCGCGTAGCTCGATGGAGCCATCGTCGGCGGTCGGTCCCCACATGAACCGCCAGTGGCCAGAGTGGACAATGAAAACCTCGGCCGTCTCGTGGCTGTGCTGCGAGTTCAGGCAGCGGCCCGGCTGGCGCGCCGCGCCGATGTTGAAGCCATGCGGCTCGGGAATGTGGACGTGCTGGTTCGGGTTCTCCGACACGCCGGGACCGATGAGGGTGAAGTTCTCCTTCTCTTCGGAGCCCGGCGAGCGCGTGTCGATGAACGCGTTGCGGCAGGGGCGCAGATCGGCGTAGCGGATGAGCCGCCGCGAGAGATCCGTCATGGTGTTCCTCCTGGTGTCGTGGGGGCGTTCGCCCGCGATGGGGTCGGCGCGGCGCGCGGCCGCGGGCTCATCCGGTGTGGAGCAGGATCTGCTTCCAGACGGCCGTCTCGTCGAGGAGCACCCACTCGCGGCGCAGGCCCCAGGGGCCGAACTCGGCGTGGCTGATGCCCATGACGTGGACCTCCGCGCCGGTCGGCGTGCCGAAGGCGCCCCAGCCGTCGTGGCGGCCGGTCAGCGACCAGCGCACCGCGGCACGCGGGGAAAACTCCGGGTCGTCGCGCCCGATGACGTGGTGGATCTCGAAGGCCGCCGACGGGAACGCGGCGCGCAGTCCCATCCAGAAGCGGTCGACGTCGCTCCAGCCGTAGCCTGTGACGCCGCCCGGCAGTTCGACCTGCGCGGCGCGGTCGTACTCCTTCGGGATCGCCGCCATGTCCGCGCCCATGATGCGCGACAGCAGGTCAGCATAGCGCTGGCCGCTCGGGTGCCCGTTGCCCGTGCCCTTGTAGTCGCCCTCGACGTCGATCGCGGGCGTGAAGGGCCTGACGCAGCGCTCCGGGCCGCCCTCCCGCTCGATCAGATCGGCGGCGTAGAGCTTCGGGTCCCAGCCCATCTGCCGCACGATGGCGCCCTGGTCGCGGATCAGCCACTCGTCGAAGATCTGGTCGTTGCGCGCCGCGCAGTCGGCGATGATCCGGTAGCGCAGGGTCTTGCCCGTGGCCTTGCCGTAGACACCGTCGCGAAGATGCGTGGCCGTCGAGATGATGCGGTGCGAGGAGAGGTACCCGCCGACGGGATCGCCGCACCAGATCACGTCCTCGCCGAGGAGCTGGCGGTCCGGAAACTCGGCCAGCGTCGCCATGGTGGCGGAGATGACGTTGCGGTTGCCGACGACGACCGAGGACGGCGAACGAACCGGCATGGTCTCGGTGTAGTAGTGGTGGAGCGTGGCGATGCCGCGGTCTTCCCAGATCTCCTTCGTGATGCCGAGGATGTAGTCAGGGAAGTCCTTCCACCTGGGATCGAAGCCGTCGAGCGCCATCGGCGCCTCCTCACTTGTCGTGGTTGGGCCGCGGCGGGACCTTGCGGCCCTCGTCGAAGGCCTCCCAGCCGTGGCCGTTGAAGGGATCCACGCCGAGTTGGCGCATCACGTGGGGGAAGTCGACCATGACCCAATTGTCGGCGATCTTGCCGTCGACGACCTTCCAGAAATCCATGTAGCGGATCTCGACGCGCCTGCCGGTCGGCGCGATGCCCATGAACTCTCCAGTGTGCGTGGCGTACTGCGCCCCGAAGGACGCAGCCCACTCGCCCAGGACGATCCGCGCCTCGTCGATCGCGACCTTGTCGGAGAACGCTGCCTGGAAGGGGCGCTGCCAGTTGTCCTGGAACTCCTTCAGTCCGTTCTTCGTGCCGCAGCCCGCATTGCCCATCCAGCGGAACGCCTCGTGGAAGAAATCCCCGATGCCGTTGATCTTGTGGTCGTTGAGGCCGTCGACCATGCCCTCGATGACGCGGCGCGTTTCGTCGGTCTTGGACAGGTCGTTGTCCCGCGTCAGGGCGGCCTGTTCGGGTCTGTTGCCGGCGCCGTTGCTCATCCCTTCACCGCTCCCTGTGTCAGTCCCGATACGATCTGCTTCTGGAACACCAGCACCAGCAGGAACAGCGGCGCGGTGATCGACACGGCCGCGGCGATGGCCTCGATCTGGTCGGAGGCGCGCGTGTCGCGGTTCAGGAACTGCGTGATCGCCGGCACCATGGTCTGCGACTGCGCGTCGAGCAGCAGCGCCGTCACGAGGTAGTCGTTGTAGGCGAGCAGGAACGAGAACAGCCCGGTGGTGATCACGCCCGGCCACATCACCGGCATGATGACGCGCACGAAGGCGCCGAAATGCGAGCAGCCGTCCACCCGCGCCGCCTCGTCGAGCTCGCTCGGGATGTTCTGGAAGAACGAGCGCATCATCCAGATCGTGAAGGGCTGGTTGATCGAGACGAGCACGATGATCGTCGCCCACGGCATGCCGTAGAGCGTCGGCGGCCGCGCGGCGAAGAGCTGGAAGAACCATCCTGTGAGCGGGTTCGCCCAGAGCGGCGCCAGGAGATCGGCGGAGTTGACGAAGGCCGGGACATACCCCGTCACCAGCACCGAATGCGGCAGCGCGCGGAAGACGAGCGCTGCGATCAGCAGCCAGAAGGCGAGGTTGCTGCGCGCCCGCGCCAGCGCATAGCCGGCGAGCGTGCCGACGCTGAGCGAGATCGTCACGACGCCGGCGGTGATCAGCATCGAGTTGAGGAAGTTCCGGTAGAATTCATGCTGCACCCACACCGCGCGATAGTGCTCCAGCGTCATCCCGATGGCGGGCGTCGCCAGCCACCCCAGCAGCGGCACGGGTGCGAGCACGCGATCGACGAGGCCGACGGCGGCCGGGATCAGCCAGCCCACGGCGGCGGCGAGACCAATGCCGTAGCCCGCCCCCGCCAGCATCCATCCGGCGAAGGGCCGGCCGCCCACGGCGAGCCGCGCGGCCGCGGCCTCGCCATGGCGGACCGGGAGCCGGTACAGCGCGACGAGCGCGACGATCCACACCGCCAGCCCCGCAAGGGAGAGCCCGCCCGACAGCGCCCGCGTCCGCGGTCCCATCAACACGTCGAGCGGGTTCGACGACAGTCCATCCACCGGCAGGCGGACCGACATCACCGTGATCCAGAACAGCGGGAACAGCGCCACGATCGACCACGTGACGACGAACACCGCGACGAGCAGCTTCAGGCCGAACGGCATGCGCAGGGTGCGGGACGTCATCGGTGCGCCCTCATCGCGCGACCCTGTGGTCGCGCCACGTGCGCATCAGCAGCGGCACCAGCAGGATGACGATGCCCACCATCGTCAACATGGACGACGCGGCCGCGCGCGAGATGGCGCGGTTCCCGGTCTCGTCGGGCGTGAGGTAGTTGAAGGTCAGCCACTGCAGCGAGATGACGTGCGCCTGGCTGGAAAACCCGATCACCTCCTCGAACACGCGGTAGCAGTCCATCAGGTGGATCAGCGCGACGAAGACGATCAGCGGCGTCAGGTGCGGGATGACGACATAGCGCAGCCGCTCGAGCCGCGATGCCCCGTCGACGATGGAGGATTCGAGCGTGTCCTGGTCGACCGTCTGCAGCCCCGCATAGAAGATCACGAAGGCGAACGGGGCGTTGTGCCAGACCCGGTAGAGCAGCATCAGCAGCTCGATCGTCCAGCCCTGGGCGAACATCGAGATGTCGCGGCGCAGCAGCCCCTCCAGCGCCACGGTGAGAACCCCGTCGCCGATGAAGAGCCAGCGCACCGAGAGCGCGCCGATCACCGGCGTCACGATGAAGGGCAGCAGCGACACGAAGATCAGCGGGCCGCGCAGCCGTTTCGTCACGGCGTTCAGCGCCAACGCGACGAGCAGTCCCAACCCGAGCACCAGCGGCAGGGTGACGAGGGTGAACCAGACGGTGAACCGCAGCGCGCGGTAGAAATCGATCTGCAGCAGCGAGGCGATCCCCCGCCCGCCTGCCGAGAACGCCTCGGCGACGGCTGCCGGTTCCAGCAGCCCGCGGTAGGAATCGAGGCCGACGAACCGCGTCTCCGTCACCGCCCGCCCGCCCGCGTCGAGCACGGGGCGCGAGCGGATCTCCTCGGTACAGGTCGGGGCGAGGAAGCCCGGCACGCAGTTCTGCACCTTCACCTGCTCGTAGAGCGTCTCCGTGCGGTAGAAGCTCTGCACGAACACGAACACCAGCGGCAGCGCGATGAAGACGAGCATCAGCGCGACCGACGGGGCGACGAACAGGGCGAAGGTGCGCGGCTTCATGACGGGCTCGCAGGCGTCGGGGAGACGGGGCCCGCCATGGGCGGGCCCCGCCGGAGCCTCACTTGACGAGGCCGCCTTCCTTGGCGCGGGTGAGGTACGTCGCCTCGATGTCGGCGAGCGTCTTCTCCGCGGTCTTCTTGCCGGTCAGGAAATCGGCCACCTGCCCGCCGATGACCGCCGATATCAGGCCCACCGCCGTGGTCGACGGATAGTTCGGCGCGCCGGCCATGGCCGAGGCGATGGCG
>JAIYAB010000490.1 GCA_027489275.1 Hyphomicrobiales bacterium | reverse complement strand
CGGCTTCAAGGTCGAACTGAAGACGCCAGAGCTCGGCCAGTTCATCCAGGATTGGCGCCACGGCAACTTCGACCTGTTCGCCTCCACCAACGCGGGCAGCCCCGATCCGGATGACTATTTCTTCCGCACGTTCCGCACCGGCGGCTCGACCAACGTCTTCAAGTACTCCAACGCCGAGATCGACGCGCTTCTCGACAAGAGCCGCGCCAACCTCGACATGGCCTCGCGCAAGGCGGACTACGCCACGGTGCAAAAGACGCTGGCCTGCCAGGGCCCCATCGTCCACCTCGCCTACGGCCAGCTCTTCACGGCACTGCGCCAGAACGCGCAGGGGTTCGAGATCATCGCCAACCGCTCGCTGTCCTACCTCGCGGACACGAGCGCGAAGTAACGACGGGCCGATCGTGACGGCGCGTCCCGGGCTCATCGCCGGATCGTCTCCGGCGCTTGCTGCGCAGGGGCGCGCCTCGTGACGCTGCGTCGACTGATCCTCGCCCGGCTGCTCGACCTCCTGGTCGTGCTGGTGTGCGTCAGCATCATCGTCTTCTTCATGATCCGGTTGATCCCGGGGGATGCGGTCGCGATCATGCTCGGCGCCAACACCGAGGTGACGCCCGAGCGCATCGCCGAATTGCGCGCGCGCATCGGCCTCGACCAGCCCATCCTGGTCCAGTACGCCGGCTGGGTCGGCAAGGCGCTGGCGGGAGACTTCGGCACCTCGCTGTGGACCGGGCGCCCGGTCATCCAGGAGATCGGCGCGCATGTCTGGCCGACGCTCCAGCTCACCGTCCTCTCGCTGATCATCGGCGCCGGCCTCGCGGTGCCAACCGGCGTGCTGATGGCGCGGCTGCGCGGCCGGTTCGCCGACGGGGCGATGCGTGTCGTCACCGTGGCGGGCCTGACGATCCCGTCCTTCTGGCTCGGCATCGTCATGATCCTGGCGCTGGCGACCTTCGCGCCGAGCGTGCAGGCGCTGGGCTACGTGCCGTTCTCGCAGGATCCGGTGGGCAACATCACGCGCCTCGTCCTGCCCGCCTTCGCGCTGGCCTTGCCGATCCTCGCCAACCTGTCGCGGCTCGTGCGCTCGGCCATGCTGGATTCCCTCGGGCAGGACTACATCCGCACGGCGCGCGCGAAGGGGGCTAGCGAACGGTCGGTGATGTACAAGCACGCGCTGCGCAACGCGCTGATCCCGTTCATCACCTCCGTCGGCATCATGACGGGCTACCTGCTCGGCGGCGCGATCGTGGTCGAGCAGGTGTTCGCCATCCCGGGCCTCGGCCGCCTGATCCTCGGCGCCATCGCCGAGCGCAACTACCCGTTGCTGCAGGCGACGATCCTGGTGGTGACGTGCGGGTTCGTGGTGGTGAACTTCGTCGTCGACCTGCTCTATCTCGCCATCGATCCGCGGGTGCGCGCATGAGGGATCTGCTGCGCCACCGCCTGCTCCTGTTCGCGGCCCTGTTCGTGGCGGTCCAGGGGTTGATGGCCGTCTTCGCGACGTGGGTCGCGCCCTACGATCCGCTGCAGCAGAACGTCATCGCGCGGCTCAAAGGGCCCAGCGCCGCGCACTGGCTGGGCACGGACCAGTTCGGCCGCGACATCCTTTCGCGCATCATCCACGGCTGGCAGGCTTCGCTCGCCGTGTCGCTCGGCGCGGTTCTGTCGGCGCTGCTGGTCGGCGGCACGCTGGGCCTGGTCGCCGCCTACTACCGTGGCTGGACCGACCGCATCGTGATGCGGGCAATGGACGTGTTGTTCGCCTTTCCGGTGCTGCTCCTCGCCATCGGCATCGTCGCCGTGCTCGGCCCGCGCTCCTCCACGGCGGCGGTCGCCATCGGCATCGTCTACATCCCGATCTTCGCACGCCTGCTGCGCGGCCCGGCCCTCGTCATCTGCGAGAGCGACTACGTCACCGGCGCCCGCGCCATCGGGGCGGGCGACGGCCGCATCATCTTCCTCCATGTCCTGCCCAACCTCGCCAGCGTCGTGCTGGTGCAGACGAGCCTGCTGCTCTCGGCGGCGATCCTCGTGGAGGCTTCGCTCTCCTTCCTCGGCCTCGGCACCCAGCCGCCCACGCCCTCGCTGGGGCTGATGCTGTCGGAGGGTCGCAACGTGCTGATGATCTCGCCCTGGAGCGCAATCTTCTCTGGCTTCGCAATCCTGCTGCTGGCCTTCGGCCTGACCCTGCTGGGCGACGCCCTGCGCGACACGCTCGACCCGCGCCTGCGGGGGACGCCGTGATCGTGCGTGCCGCCACCACTGACGACATTCCCGCCATGGCCGCCGCCGCCGCGGCCGCCTACCGGGTCGGCTTCGCCGGCATCATCGAGCCGCTCGTGCTGGTCGGCTACGATCGCGCATATTTCGAAGGGCGCTTCGCATCCGCGTTGGCTTCCCTCACCGTCGCCGTGGCCGACGGCATCGTGCTTGGCTTCGCCAAGACGACGGCCGGGCACCTCGACATGCTCTTCGTCCAGCCGCGCGCCCACGGGACGGGCGCGGGCTCGGCCCTGCTCGCCGAGGCCGAGGCGCGGGGTGTGCGGACGCTCGAGTGCTTCCGCGACAATGCCGCGGCGCGCAGCTTCTACGAGCATCGGGGCTGGTCGCTGCTGCGATCCTACGAGCGCGAGTTCGCCGGGCGGATGCGCGACTTCGTGTTCTACGGGAAGGGCTGACGCGCCCTAAAGCGTGCGGGTGACCTTCTGCAGGAAGGGCGGCCGGTCGGGATCGTACCCCTTGGCCCGGGTCGCCGCCTCGATGGCCGAGTAGGCCGGCACCAGCATCACGACGGGGTCGAGCACCGGGTGTCCGTCGCCGATCCACGGCAGCGTCGAGGCGGGGCCGCCGGCGACGAAGACGGGTTCGCCCGCCGCCGTCAGGTCTGCCGCCAGCCCGTCGACCGTTTCTGCCGTGCCGTCGGCCTGACGCAGCGCCAGGACCGGCGTGTCGGGCGCGATGGCGGCGCGCGGGCCGTGGCGCAGTTCCGCCGCGCTGTAGCCGAGCGCCGGCAGGCGCAACGTCTCCGACAGTTTCAGGGCGATCTCCCGCGCCGGTCCGAAGCCGTAGCCGCGCGCGGCGACGAAGGCGGCGCGGGCGTGCGCGAGGCTCGCGCCCCAGGCCGCCCAGTCGAGCCCCCGCGCGGCCTCGAGGCGCTCGGGCGCGACGTGGCAGGCGGCCAGCAGGTCGCCGTCGCCCGCCACCGCGGCGACGAGCCGCGCCCCCGCCAGCATGGACGAGACGACCGACTTCGTGGCCGCCACGGAGATTTCCGGCCCGGCCGCCAGCGGCAGCACGAGCCGCGCCGCGTCGGCGACCGGGGAGTTGGTCTCGTTGACGATCGCCAGCGTCAGCGCTCCCGCCTCTTCCGCTGCGATGGTCGCTGCGACGAGGTCCGGGCTTCCGCCCGATTGCGAGATGACGACGAAGAGCGCGCCCCGCAGCGCCGACGGTCGCCGGTAGCTCGTCACCACGGACGGCGCGGCCGCGGACACAGCAATGCCGAGGCGGGTCTCGATCAGGTAGCGCAGGTGCACGCCGGCATGGCCGGAACTGCCGCGGCCGCAGATGACGGCAAAGGGAGGTTCCGCCTTCGCGATGGCGGCGGCCGCGGCGGCGAAGGCAGCGTCCTGGGCGAGCAGCCGGCCGGCGGCGGCCGGGATCTCGGCGATCTCGAGCGCCATTCGGCTGGCGACGGTGGGGGCCGTCAACGTCCACCCTCCTCGGTGCGGATCGACGGGTCGCGTACCTCCGTGACGAAATCGTACCGGTCGCCACGGTAGGCGGAACGGGTGAACTCCACCGGCGCGCCCGTGGCGAGGTAGCTCCGCCGCTCGATGCGCAGGATCGCCGCGCCGACGGGCACGTTCAGCAACTGCGCCTCCGCCGGGGTGGCGAGCGAGGATTGCAGCCGCTGCAGGCCGCGGACCGGCCTGTTGCCGCTGCGGCCCAGCGCGGCATAGAGCGAGTCGCCGATCTCCTCGACCGGCGGCAGCAGGGTGGCGGGCACGACGGCGCGCTCGATGGCGAGCGGCTCGTCGTCGGCGGTCCGCACGCGGGAGATCCGCACGACCAGCGCGTCCGGCCCTACCGCCAGCGTCATCGCCTCCTCCGGCGTCGGCAAGCCGAGCGCCTTCTCGATCCAGATCGAGCCCGGCTTGCTGCCGCGATTGGCCATGTCGGCGCTGAAGCCGCCGAGCAGCGACGCCGGCTGTTCGATCCGCGTCGAGACATAGGTGCCCGAGCCGGGCCTGCGCGACAGCATCCCCTCGCGCAGCAGCGTATCGATGGCCTTGCGCACGGTGACGCGCGAAATGCGCGTCATGGCGCTCAGCTCCCGCTCCGACGGCAACGCCTCGCCGACGCGGACGGCGCCTGCGGAGATCATCGCGCGGATGCTCTCGGCGAGCTGCAGGTAGAGCGGCGTCGGACTCGAGGCGTCGACGGAGATGCGCGAGGGGTTCAGCATGCCGCCTTGCTTCCCGCCGGAAGGGCCGCGAGCGCAGCGCGGAGGCTGCCGTGCTCGCGGCTGAGCAGCGCGGCCGCACGGTCCGGCGCCAGCCCGTGGACCACCAGCACGGCGGTCTTGACGTCCCACGCGCAGCGCGTGAGCGCGTCGACTGCCGTGGCGTGATCGCAATCTGTGATGCGCATGACCATCTCCGCCGCACGCTTGTGCAGCTTCACGTTGGAGGCATGCATGTGCACCATCATGCCGTTGTGAACCCGACCGAGGCGAATCATGATCGCCGTCGACAGCAGGTTGAGCACGACCTTCTGCGCGGTGCCGGCCTTCATGCGGGTCGAGCCTGCGACGACCTCCGCTCCTGTCTCCGCGAGGATCTTGTGTCGCGCGGCGGCCAACAGAGGCGCGTCGGTGTTGTTGGCGATCCCGATCGTGACGGCGCCGCGCTCCGCCGCCCGCCGGACTGCTGCCACGGTGTAGGGCGTGGTCCCGGAGGCGGCGATCCCGAGCACGACGTCGGTCGGGCCGACCGCCGCCTCGTCCATGGCGCGGACGGCGGCGGCCTCGTCGTCCTCGGCGCCTTCGGCGCTCTTCACCAGCGCGCCCTGGCCCCCGGCCATCGCGAAGACCAGCCTGTCGAGCGGCCAGTCGAAGGTGGGCGGAAGCTCCGCGCCGTCCTGAACGCCGACGCGGCCCGAGGTCCCCGCGCCCGCATAGACGAGCCGGCCGCCCCGGTGCAGCGCCTGCGCCGCCTCGTCGGCCGCCGCGGCGATCGCGCCGAGCGCCGGCCGAACGGCGGCGACAGCAGTGAGCTGCGCCTCGTACATCGCCTCGACCGCGTCGCGAGTCGGCCAGCCGTCGAGGTCGACATATCGGGCGCTGACGTCTTCGGTGGGCATGCGCTGTCCTCCCCGGCGGTCCTGTGGTGATAATACCGGTTCGAGGCCAGTCTAATGCCAACTGCCGGCCCGCGCCACCGCCCGGTCGGGCTGCGCGGGTCTCCCTTCCAGCGGGCGAATGGCAGGTGTCAGCCGCCCAGGCGCTCCTGCGCCAGCCGGATGGCGCCTGACACCGCATCGCCGTCGAGCGGCTTCAGGCGGCGGCGGACGTCGGGAGCGAGCCATGGCTCGATGGCGCTGGACAGCCCGCCGATCAGGGCGATGCGCGGCGCGCCGCGCTCGACGAGGGCACGGACGAGGCCGTCGACCTGCTCGGCCGCGCCCTGCACGATCCGCCGGCCGACCGGGTCGCCATTGTCGGCATGACGCATCACCAGCGGCGCGAACGTGGCGTAGTCGGTCGCGGTGGCGCGGTCCATCCACGCCACCGCCTCGAAGGGATCGTCGTCGAAGCGGCTCAGCACGTCGGTGAGCAGCGCCGTGCGGTCGATGCGCCCGTCGAGTGCCCGAAGGGCGAGGCGGATCGCCTGCAGGCCGAGGTCGGCGCCCGAACCCTCGTCGGAGATGGGGAAGCCGTAGCCGCCGACCCTGAGCTCCTGCGCGCCCACCCGGCCCAGCCCGCAGGTGCCCGTGCCCACGATGACAATGCCGCCGTCCAGCCCCGAATGGGCTCCGATGCAGGCGACGAGGCCGTCCGAGGCGAAAGCGATCGAGGCGAAGGGATGCGGGCGCGCCTCCAGCGCCTCGCGCGCGCCCTTGCGCCCCATCCCGGCGAGGCCGATGCCGCAGTGAACATGGGCGGCCGTGTCGAAGGACAGGCCCGCTTCCGCAAGCGCGGCCAGACAGGCGGTCTCCACCGCAGCCATGGCCTGGTCGAGACCCAGTCGCGTGCTGGCGGGGCCGGCGATGCCCGCGCCGAGCACCGTGCCGTCGCGATCTTCCAGCCGGGCACGGCAGCCCGTGCCGCCGCCGTCGACGCCGAGGAAGAGGGGTTCGGGTGCCGCCGACATCACGCGTCCTCGCGCCGGATCCGCGCGCCGCAGCGCACCAGCTTGCGGTCCAGCGCCTCGTAGCCGCGGTCGAGGTGATAGACGCGGTTCACCACGGTCTCGCCCTCGGCGACGAGGCCCGCGAGGACGAGGCTGACGGACGCCCGAAGATCCGTCGCCATCACCGGCGCGGCCTTGAGTCTCTCGACGCCGCGTACCACGGCCGTCGTGCCCTGGAGGGTCACGTTGGCGCCGAGGCGGGCGAGTTCCGGCACGTGCATGAAGCGGTTCTCGAACACCGTCTCGCGGATCATCGAGGCGCCGTCGGCGATGGACATCAGCGCCATGAACTGGGCCTGCAGGTCCGTCGGGAACCCAGGATAGGGCTCCGTCGTGATGTCGATTCCCTTCAACCGTCCGGTCCGGGACACCATCAGGCCGCGGTCGGTCGGCCAGATTTGCACGCCGGCTGCCTCCAGCGCGGCGCCGACCGCCGACAGGTGCTCCAGCCGGGCCCCCGTCAGTTCGAGGTGGCCGCCGGTGATCGCCGCCGCGACGGCATAGGTACCGGCCTCGATCCGGTCGGGGATGATCTCGTGACGCGCCCTTCGCAGGCGCTCGACGCCGCGGACCAGCACCCGGTGGGTGCCGGCGCCCTCGATCTGCGCCCCCATGGCGGCGAGGCAGGCGCCGAGGTCGCAGACCTCCGGATCACGGGCCGCATTGAGGATTTCGGTTTCGCCGCGGGCGAGCACGGCCGCCATCATCGCCGTCTCGGTTGCGCCTACCGACGGCGTGGGGAACACGATGCGGCCGCCGACGAGGCCGCCCTCCGGCGCCCGCGCGTCGATGGTTCCGCCGTCCAGCGACACCGTCGCGCCAAGGGCCTGCAGCGCCTTGACGTGCAGGTCGACCGGCCGCGCGCCGATGGCGCAGCCGCCCGGCTGCGACACGCGCGCGCTGCCGAAGCGCGCGAGAAGAGGCCCGAGCACCAGCACCGTGGCGCGCATGCGGCGCACGACGTCGTAAGGCGCCTCGAGATTGCGCGCGCCGGCGGCATCGAGCGTGACCGTCGCGTGGGCGGGGCCCTTCACCACGACGCCGTAGTGCTCCATCAGCGTGAGCATGGACCGGATGTCAGCGAGGTCCGGCACGTTCGTCAGCGTCAGCGGCTCGTCGCTGAGGAGCGTCGCCGCGAGCTGCGGCAGGGCGGCGTTCTTGGCGCCGCAGATCTGCACCGTGCCTTCCAGGCGATGCCCTCCCTGGATCACGAGCCGTTCCATGTGATGCCTCCCGCCGCGGGTTGTCGCTCGGCAACTGGTGCTATACTGGTCTTGTCCGCGCAAGCCAATCGCGGAGCGGGCGCGCCGCCGCTGCGACACGCCCCGCAGTCTACACCGCGTCCGGGGAGGCCTCCATGTTCGCGATCCGCGCACCGCGCCTGTTCGATGGGGACGGCTTTTCGCAGGACCGGACCGTCCTCGTGCAGGATGGCCGGATCGCCGGCCTCGACGATGGCGCCGCGCCGCCCGGTACGCCGCTCCACGTTCTGCCGGAGGGCACGCTGCTCGCTCCCGGCTTCCTCGACGTGCAGGTCAACGGCGGCGGAGGCGTTCTCCTCAACGACGACCCGACGCCCGGGGCGATGGCCGCCATCGTCGCCGCGCACCGCCGCCACGGGACGACGGGATGCCTGCCCACGCTCATCACCGACCGTCCCGCCGTGCTCGACGCGCTGCTCGCCGCCGCACAGGAGGCCGTCCGCGTGCCGGGCGTTCTCGGGTTGCACTGCGAGGGTCCGTTCCTGAACCCGGTCCGCAAGGGCGCACACCGCGAGGACTACATCCGCGTCCCGACGGACGCCGACCTGCGCGCCCTCGCGGCGCTCGCCGATGCCGGCCGCTCGCAGGTGACGCTGGCGCCGGAGCGGATGCCGCCCGGGTTCCTGCGCGCCCTTGCGGCGGCGGGCGTGCGGGTGTCGATCGGCCATTCGGAGGCGACCGCCGAGGAGGTTGCGCTGGCCGTGGCCGACGGGGCGACCGGCGTGACACACCTCTTCAACGCGCAATCGCAGATGACGGGCCGAGCGCCCGGCATCGTCGGCGCGGCGATGGCGAGCGACGGCCTGTTCGTGGGGATCATCCCGGACGGGCTGCACGTTCACCCCGTGAACCTGAAGGCGGCGTTCCGCGCCATCGGGCCGGAGCGCCTGATGATCGTCACGGACGCCATGTCCTCGCTCGGCGCGGCGGGCGACCGCTTCATGCTGATGGGCCGCGAGGTCACGCTGTCGGCCGGCCGGCTCACCACCGCCGACGGCACGCTCGCGGGCGCCCATCTCGGCATGAACGAGGCGGTCCGCAACGCCGTCGCCATGATGGGAGCCTCGCTGGCGCAGGCTCTCGTGATGGCGAGCCGCACGCCGGCGCGGTTCCTCGGGCTGGACGGCGAGCGTGGGCGCATCGCGCCGGGGTTCGCGGCCGACCTCGTGGCGCTGACGCCCGATCTGGACGTCGTCGGAACGTGGATCGGCGGGGCCTGGGAGGCGGCGTAGGAGCGCGCGGTCCCCTCCCGGTGCCGCCGCCGGGGTCGCCCGCCCGCCGCCGGCGGGACAGCCGGCGTCGGCTTGGCGGGTTGTGCGGTGTCGCGGGAGGGTCATAATCCCCGTCCCATCCTCCGCCGGGGCGACGCGTCCCGGTCCCGTCGCGATCCCGGAGCCTCGCCCGCCATGGCCGGCAACCTGACATTCGAAGCCCTGAAGACGGCCGTTGCGGACGGCTCCATCGACACCGTGGTGGTGGCGATGACGGACATGGCCGGCCAGCTCATCGGCAAGCGGTTCCATGCGCTGCACTTCGTCGAATCGGCCTACGAGGAGACGCACGGCTGCAACTACCTGCTGGCCAACGACATCGACATGGAGCCCGTGCCCGGCTACGCGGCGGCGAGCTGGTCGCAGGGCTACGGCGACTTCGTGCTGAAGCCGGACATGGCGACGCTGCGGCGCATCCCGTGGCTGCCGGCGACCGCGCTGGTGCTGGCCGACGTGCTCGACCATCACCACCACGAGGACGTGCCCCATTCCCCCCGCGCCATCCTGAAGAAGCAGGTGGCCCGCGTCGCCGCGATGGGGATGAAGGCGTTCTTCGCCTCCGAGCTGGAATTCTATCTCTTCGACGAGACCTACGCCGACATCCACGCCAAGGGCTACCGCGATCCGAAGACGGCGGGCTACTACATCGAGGACTACCACGTCTTCCAGACCACCAAGGAAGAGCCTGTGATGCGCGCCGTGCGCAACGGGCTGCAGGGCGCGGGCATTCCGGTCGAGAACTCCAAGGGCGAGTGGGGGCCGGGGCAGGAAGAGATCAACGTCCGTTATGCCGATGCGCTGGAGATGGCCGACCGGCACGTGATCATCAAAAACGGCATCAAGGAGATGGCCTACGCAGCCGGCAAGGCCGTCACCTTCATGGCCAAGTGGCGGTACGATCTCGCCGGTTCCAGCAGCCACGTCCACGCCTCGCTGTGGGACGCGGCGGGCAAGAAGCCGCTGTTCTTCGATCCGAAGGCGGCGCACACCATGTCGCCGCTGGCGCGCCAGTTCCTGGCCGGGCAACTCGCCCATGCGCGCGAGATCACGTATTTTCTCGCCCCCTTCATCAACTCCTACAAGCGTTTCCAGGCAGGCACCTTCGCGCCCACCCGGGCGGTGTGGAGCATAGACAACCGCACCGCCGGCTTCCGCCTGTGCGGGGAGGGGACCAAGGGCGTACGCGTGGAGTGCCGCGTGGGCGGCGCCGACCTCAATCCCTACCTCGCCTTCGCGGCGCTGCTGGCGGCCGGCCTCGCCGGCATCGAGCAGAAACTGGAGCTGGAGCCCGCCTTCTCCGGCGACGCCTACCAGGGACGCAAGCTGCGCGAGATCCCCAAGACCCTGCGCGAGGCGACCGAGGCGCTGCGCAAGTCGAAGATGCTGCGCGCGGCGCTCGGTGACGCGGTGGTCGACCACTATGTCCATGCTGCCGAATGGGAGCAGTTCGAGTACGACCGGCGCGTCACCGACTGGGAGCTGAAGCGCGGCTTCGAACGCTCCTGACCTCACGATCCTTGCCAGGCAGGTCCATCATGTCCGCGATCATCCGCTGCATCTCGCCCGTGGACGGCCGCGTCTACGCGGAACGTCCCGCCGCCGCGCCAGCCGCCATCGACGCCGCGCTCGCGGCCGCCCGCGCGGCGCAGGCGGCGTGGCGGCGCGTATCCGTCCCCGACCGCGCCGCCGTCGTCGGCCGCGCGGTCGATGCCATGCTGGCGATGCGCGACGAGATCGTGCCTGAACTCGCGTGGCAGATGGGCCGTCCCGTGCGCTACGGCGCGGGCGAGCTGCGCGGCTTCGAGGAGCGCGCGCGGCACATGATCGCCATCGCAGAGGAGGCGCTGGCTCCCGTCAGGCCGGCGCCGAAGGACAAGTTCGAGCGCTGGATCACGCGCGACCCGCTGGGCGTCGTACTGGTCATCGCGCCGTGGAACTACCCCTATCTCACCGCGGTCAACTCGGTGGTGCCGGCGCTGATGGCCGGCAACGCCGTCATCCTCAAGCACGCGGCGCAGACGCTGCTGGTGGGCGAGCGGTTCCGCATGGCCTTCGAAACTGCGGGCCTGCCGGAGGGGCTGTTCCAGACGCTGGTCCTGACCCACGAGGCGACGGCCGGGATCGTATCAGGCGGCCATGTCGACCAGGTGAACTTCACCGGTTCGGTTGCCGGCGGACGGGCGATGGAGCGCGCCGCGGCCGGCACCTTCGCCGGTCTCGGACTCGAGCTCGGCGGCAAGGATCCGGCCTATGTGCGGGCCGACGCCGACCTGCCGCAGGCGATCGAGAACCTCGTCGACGGCGCGTTCTTCAACTCCGGGCAATCCTGCTGCGGGATCGAGCGGATCTACGTCCATCGCTCGCTTCACGACGCCTTCGTCGAGGGGGCCGTCGCGCTCGCGAAGACCTATGTCCTCGGCGACCCGCTGGACGAGGCGACCACGCTGGGGCCGATGGTGAAGGCGGATGCGGCCGCGTTCTGCCGCCGGCAGGTTGCCGAGGCGGTCGCCGCCGGGGGGCGCGCGCTGGTCGAGCCCTCGCTGTTCTCCCGCGACGCCGACGGCACGCCCTACATGGCGCCGCAGATCGTGACGGGCGTCACGCACGCGATGTCGATCATGCGCGAGGAAAGCTTCGGTCCTATCGTCGGCATCATGCCCGTGGACGGCGACGAGGAGGCCGTGCGCCTCATGAACGACAGCGACTACGGCCTCACCGCGTCGATCTGGACGAGCGATGCCGAGGCCGCCGCGCGCATCGGCGCGCAGGTGGAGACGGGAACCGTCTTCATGAACCGCTGCGACTATCTGGACCCGGCGCTCGCCTGGACCGGCGTCAAGGACACCGGCCGCGGCGCAACGCTCTCCCGCGTCGGCTACGAGACGCTGACGCGGCCGAAATCCTACCACCTGCGCGTCGCGTTCTGAGCCGCGCCGTACCGTCCTGCCCGAGGGAATGCCATGATCCTGTCCGCCAACTGGAACTACCCGACCTCCGTGCGCTTCGGCGCGGGGCGCATCGCCGAACTCGCCAAGGCCTGCCGGACGGCCGGGATGGCGAAGCCGCTCTTCGTCACGGACCCAGGTATCTCCGGCCTGCCGATCGTGAAGACGGCGCTCGACGTGCTGGCCGGCGCCGGTATCGCGACGGCCGTGTTCGACCGCGTCCAGCCGAACCCGGTCGACGCCAATGTGGAGGACGGGCTCGCGGTCTATCGGGCCGGCGGGCATGACGGCGTGATTGCCTTCGGCGGCGGGTCGGCGCTCGACGCCGGCAAGGTCATCGCCTTCATGGCCGGCCAGACCCGGCCAATGTGGGATTTCGAAGACATCGGCGACTGGTGGACCCGCGCCGACCCGGCCGGAATCGCGCCCGTCGTGGCCGTGCCGACGACGGCAGGCACGGGCTCCGAGGTCGGCCGGGCCGGGGTCATCACGAATGCCGCCACGCACACGAAGAAGGTGATCTTCCACCCGAAGATGATGCCTGTCGTCGTGATCTGCGATCCGGAACTCACGGTCGGCCTGCCGGCAGGGGTGACCGCCGGCACCGGCATGGACGCGCTCGCGCATTGCCTCGAGGCCTATTGCGCGCCCGGCTTCCACCCGATGGCTGACGGCATCGCGGCCGAAGGAATCCGCCTCGTGAAGGACTACCTGCCACGCGCGGTGGCCAATGGCGGCGACATCGAGGCGCGGGCGCAGATGATGGCGGCGGCAGCCATGGGCGCGACGGCGTTCCAGAAGGGGCTCGGCGCCATCCACGCATTGTCGCATCCGGTGGGCGCGCTGTACGGTACGCATCACGGCATGACCAACGCCGTGTTCATGCCCTATGTGCTGGCGTTCAACCGTCCGGTCGTGGCGGAGCGGCTGGGCCGGCTCGCCGGCTATCTCGGGCTCGTGCCGACCTTCGACGCCTTCGCGCAGTGGATCCTGGACCTGCGGGCCGCCGTCGGTGTTCCGCACACCCTGGCGGGACTGAAGGTCGACGGCGCGAGGGCAGACCTCATCGCGGACATGGCGGTCGTGGACCCGACAGCAGGCGGAAACCCGGTCGAACTCACGCGGGACGCGGCGCTGAAGATCTTCGAGGCCGCCCTCTCCGGCAAGATCGGCTGAACGGCACGGTCAGGACGTCGGTCCGGGGAAGAGGTCGCCGATATCGCCGAGGTCGGGGAGGGAGAGGACGTCGTCCATGTCTTCTCCGACGAAGATCCGTCCGGAGATGGGCTCGAACTCGGGCGATCCGTTGAGCAGGTCGGCCGGGAGAGTGACGCTCGGTCCCACTTCGTGGGTCAGCAGGCCGACCAGCCGCGAGCCGATCGCGACGACGTGCAGGTAGAGGCTGCGCAGCGGATCTTCGAGGCCGGGCGCCTCGAGGTCGAAGACCGTGACGAGGCGACCCTCGAAGCGCAGCGCGGCCACCGCGCGTGGCGCGCCGGTGACCCACGCATACTCGGGAAGCCCGTCCGGCAGCGGGATGGTCGCACGCAAGGGCACGGCATGAGCGTTACCCTCGGCGAGGAGAATCAACGAATCCGGTCGAACGATAGAGTCGGGTTTCGTGTGCGGCACGCGACGTCCAATCTTCGCAATTCTTGCAACCAGCAGGCGCAGAATCAGGAGCTAAACCTGAGCTGGGCCAACCCTAGGATCAACTCCTCAAGAAAATAAGAATAATCGCCTTTCTGACTGATGCTTCCATTTGAGATTGCAAATACTTACTCTTGATAATTTCAGTTGCGTCGCCTGAACTATGATGGCGAACTTGTCCTTCAGGTTGCAGCAATGTCGGCGATGTCGGTCTCTTCGAGCCGGACGGCGCAGGCGGCGATGCTCCCGGCAACCTGGCCCGGCGTGCGGCATCCGACGATGGGGATGGTCGGGAACGGCGAGCGCATCATCGCTGCCAGCATGACCTGCGTCGGCGTCGCCCCATGGCGGCGGGCGACGGCCGCCAGTGCCACGGCCTTCTTCCGGTTTGCCTCGTTGTCATAGCGGGCGGCCGTCACGGCATCGAGGGTCCCCGCCTCGACCTTGTCGAAATAGCCGCGGGCCTGGGAGGAATAGGGGATCGCTGCCAGGTTGAGCCTCTTGTGCGCGAGCATCATCGCATCGTTCATCTGGAGAAGATCGTCCGACGCGGTTCCCGCATTGCGCGTAGCCAGGCTCCACTCGGACTGGCTGGCGACGAAGCCGGCCCAACCGTTGCGCACTGCCACTTCGGCGGCTTCTTCCATTCGCGCTCCGGCCCAGTTTGAGCAGGCATAGTGCCGGATCAATCCCTCCTGGCGGAGCGCCTCGACGACGCCGAGCAACTCCTCGACGGGTCTTTCGGTGTCATCCCTGTGAAGGTAGAAGAGGTCGAGCGAGGCCACGCCGAGATTGTCGAGCGCCTCCATCACGTCCTGTCGGATCGACGCTTCGTCGAGCCGT